>CAJUSJ010000070.1 GCA_910588865.1 uncultured Lachnospiraceae bacterium | reverse complement strand
GCGGGAGAAAACCATCAGAGGAATCTGAACCTGAACGGTTTTACCACGGCTTTGTTTTAGGCTTAACAGTGGAATTGTCGGAGAGGTATGTAATTACATCTAATCGGGAAAGTGGCTTTGGAAGATATGATGTGATGATGGAGCCGAAAAATGAAACAGATAATGCTATTATCATAGAATTTAAGGTCAGGGATTCTGGAGAAGAGAGGTCCCTGGAAGATACCGCGAATGCCGCGTTGAGACAGATTGAAGAACAGCAATATGCGTCAGCTTTAGAAGCCAGGGGGATTGCGTCAGAACGGATTCGCAAATATGGATTTGCGTTTGAGGGAAAAAAGGTTTTGATAAAGAGTCAGGCCCTTTAGGGCCCGACTGGAAGTCTTTCAGGGACATGGGGAAGAGGTATTTCGCTCTTCCTGCCTTTTCAGCCTCCCGAGGAACACCGCGAAAAAGAGGATCCCGTAAATCGTGGTCACAGGCGTCGCCATGCCCACCAGCATCAGAGAAGCATCTGGAAGCCGGGACATGAAGATGGAGACCGGTACGCGGATGCGGAAGGCGGAAGAAATCCCCTGGATCATTACGGAGCCGATACTGCCAAACAGCACGCGGGTCAGGATGCAATCCGCGGAGAATCCTTTCAGGTAAGCGGCGCTTTGGGCGATGACCTCCCTGTCGCTGGTAAAGACAGAGGACAACGCGCTGCCTCCCCAGAAGCCTGCCCCAAAGATGACTACGCCCACAGCGTAGCCAGCGGCCATGGCGGTGAGAAATCCTTTCCACGCCCGCTCCTTTAGTCCTGCCCCTATGTTCTGCGCCACAAAAGCGGACACGCTCTGCATCACAGAAGACGGCACCAGCATGATAAAGGAAATGATCTTCTGGGCGATTCCGTAGCCTGCTGAGGGCATAAGCCCCATGTGGTTCACGATGGAATTGATCACGAGAAAGGAGATCTGTACCATGGCTTCCCGCACAGCGATGGGCACGCCTATGTTCAGGATTTTTTTCAGCTCCCCGGCGTAGATCCGGCACTGGCCCGGAGGAAAGGAAATCGGAAGCTTCTGCTTTCGGATGATTGCCGCTGAAAGTATGACAGACACAAGCTGGACCAGAACCGTTGCTAGCGCGGCCCCTGCCACATCCAGCTTCCACAGGCCCACCAGCAGCTCCAGGAGCGCTGTCGCGACGATTTCCACTGCCGCGAAAAGCAGGATGGTGGTTCCCGCCGCGTTTCCGGCCTCTTTAGGCTTTGTTCCCCTATGTGCTGACCGATCACCACTGTGGAGCCCATGGCAAGGCTGGTGATAACAGGTGCCATGGGATTTTTTCTCTCTTCTTGCATTCTCTGTTAGATAATGCTAAAATATTATTTATTGGAAAAAAGGAGGGAATAAAAGATGGATGGCTATTCTTACAGCAAAGAGATCAACCAGAGCAATGTTGTATTTTGTGAATTTGATTTGGAGAGCATCAAGAAGATGTTCACTCAGATATTCGAATTCTACAATCCCCAGGTAAAAGAGGAGGTATTTGATTCATTCTGTGAGGATTTTTATAATCTCGTGAAGGAGATGCACATGACAAACGAGCGGGTGTGGCGGATGCTCATTACAGACATGCTGTTTCATTACGATGAGAGAGGGTATCTGAAGACCGGCACCACGGACAATGGGATCAAGAGAAAACAGTTCGCGATCATGGCAAAGGTGATCGTAGGCAAACTGCGTGTGAGGTCATAAGGGAAAATCACACTTTTTTCGCGAATTAGCCGCAGATTCATCACATTTTTTCTTTATACTCTGATCATAACAATTAAGAAAAGGAGTGACGGTTATGTCAGAGTATAACAATAATTTTGAAAATAAAGACAACATGGATCAATACGGCTGCCAGGGCGGTGAACTTAATCAAGCTCCTGCGCGAAAATCAAAAAAACAACACAGCGGCAGGACAGGGCGCGCCGTAAAAAAGCTGGGCGCGATCACCTTGAGCGCTGTGTTGTTTGGAGGGGTGGCGGCGGGAACCTTCCAGACAGTGAACCATATTGCCGGTTACACCTCTTATACAACGCCGGAAGCGGACAACACCTCTGCCGCGGTCTCCCTGTCAGACAGCCAGGAATCCCAGAGCGCGCTGCGGATCGCCTCGGCCGGGGCGGCACGGACAGCCAGGGGGAATCTGGATGTTTCCGATATCGCGGAATCCGTAATGCCATCCATTGTCTCCATCACCAATAAATCTGTTCAGGAGATAAAGAATTATTTCAGCATGTTCGGATATGGCGGACAGTCCCGGCTCATGGAAACGGAAAGCGCTGGTTCTGGCTTCATCATTGGGAAAAACGGGGAAGAGCTGCTGATCGTCACCAACTGTCATGTTGTGGAGAACGCAGATATGCTTACCGTGTGCTTTGTTGATAATCAGGCCTATGAGGCCAGCATAAAAGGTACGGATGCTGCCAATGATCTTGCGGTTATCGCTATTCCGCTGAGCAGTATTTCCTTGGACACCATGGCACAGATCAAGGTAGCTTCTATTGGGGATTCCGAGGCCTTAAAGGTAGGGGAACAGGTTGTGGCCATCGGCAATGCCCTTGGCTACGGGCAGTCTGTGACCACAGGCATTGTAAGCGCTAAAAACCGTTCCATTGCCGGCGGCGGGGACGATCCCTTGGCCCAAGGTGAAGAGGCACCCACCTATATCCAGACGGACGCGGCTATCAATCCAGGAAACAGCGGCGGTGCCCTGGTCAATATGAACGGGGAGGTGGTTGGCATTAACTCCGCGAAGATGTCCAGCACAGAAGTGGAGGGCATGGGCTACGCCATTCCGGTCTCCAGGGTTTCCCATATCATCGAATCCTTAATGAACGAGACAACCCGGGCCAAGGTGGAGGAAAGCCAGAGATCAAACATGGGTATTTCCGGCATCACCGTTGACTCGGCCATGGGCCAGACCTATGGTATTCCCACAGGCGTCTATATTGTGGATGTAACAGAGGGCGGCGCCGCGGAGGCCGCGGGCATGGTAAAGGGTGATGTTATTACAGAATTTGACGGCAAAGCCATTACCAATATCCAGGGCCTGCGGGAGCTCCTTCAGTACTATGCTGCCGGAGAAACCGTTGAAGTGACATTAAAGGTTCTGGAAGAGGGAAGGTACAGTCATAAGACCGTATCCCTTACCCTTGAGCGCGCCCTGGCTTCGGAAAGAGAAGAGGCGGAAAGCGCGGAGAGGGATCTGGGAAAAAGACCATATGCCATGGGCTGAACGAAAGGATGTAAGCCATAAACCAAGACAGTGTTGCCATTTTTTCTCCTGGTTTGGGGGGAGAAGGATGGCAGCGCTGTTCTTGTTTAATGTTCTTTTAACAAAATGACTATACTGTGCTTCGCAAAGGAAAACTCGCAAATACGCTGAGGGTATGGATCAGACCCGGAGCTTCTGTACGACCCTGATTGCCCCATGTCAACCCCAATCCATGTCTGATCTCTATCTGATTGACCTTCCAAGCTCATAGGCTTTTTGAAGTTCCGCTTTCCCTTCGATGTCCCCTGGGTCACCGTTTCCTCCGGCAAGGACATGGCCCAGATTTTCCCACCTCAAGTGCTCCATAAGGTGGTCATAATAGAGGACAACATCCTCAAATCCGTTGCCCTCCGCGGCCATCAGCAGCGCGGAAGACCTGCCGTGGCCTCTGAGAAGATTGCCGTCCCCCTCCTCTAAGGCAAACAGCCGGTCAACCGCTGTCCGGATCTGGCCGCTCATGTTCCAGTAGTACAGAGGAGTGGCGAGGATGATGACTTGGCAGTCTTTTACAGCCGGATAGATCTGGTTCATATCATCCTTTTGAGCGCAGGGACACTCCCTGCCGCTGTGACCTCCAAAGCATCCTCTGCATCCCCGGATATCCATGTCATTTAAGAAAAATTCCGTCACCTTATTGCCCCCGCTCTCAGCGCCTTTGGTGAATTCTCTCACCAGCGCGGAGGTGTTTCCCTTTCTGCGGGGACTTCCGTTTAGTATCACGATGTTTTTGCTCATAATGTGGTTCCTCCGGTCCTTGTTATATTTTCTCAGCCAGAGCGGCGGCCTGGGCGCATCCGTCTGTATTCTCAATATCTCCCGTATTCAGAACACCGGGCACTAAAACTTCTCCAACCATATTCCATTTCAGCAAAGCGGCGGAGCGCTCTATGGGAACCCGGACTCCGTCCATGACAGACATGTCATGCTCCTCGCAGCAGGTGATGAGAGCGCACTCTTTTCCCGCGATATCCTTCCCGGCCACACAGAAAGAGAACAGCCTGTCAATAACACCCTTGATCTGGGCAGGGACGGAATACCAGTAAACCGGCATGGTAAATACCACCGTGTCCGCTTCCTGGATAGCCGGGGCGATGGCGTTGAAATCATCGTCAAAGGAACAGGCTTTTCCTGTCTTAAAGCAGGTCTCACAGGCATGACAGCCTCCCACATTCTTCATGGCCGCGTCAAAGCGGGTGACGGAATGGCCTTTGGATTCTGCCGCCTTGATAAAGGCGTCGGTCATGGCAAAGCTGTTGCCGTTTTTGCGGGGGCTTCCGGTAATCACTACGATCTTCTTGCTCATAATAGGTCCTCCTTGATGTGCGGGATTGACTTTTTCCGCGTCTGATATTACAATCATAGCAAGAATGAAACAAAAAACAAGTACGCACATAAAAGTGCGGTACTTACCTAAAGGAGAGCGTAAAATGGGTACACGGTGTATTTCCCAGGAATGCCTGGGAACAACGGGCTTCAGCTATACTTTGTCTCTCATCAACGGAAAATACAAGATGACGATTTTATATACGCTGATGGAGTTTGGGGTTGTCCGGTTTAATGAGATGAAAAAATATATTGGGGAGATTTCTTATAAGACGCTGAGTTCCACATTAAAGGAGCTGGAGGCGGATCAGCTGGTCCACAGGGAGGAATATCCCCAGATTCCCCCAAAGGTGGAGTATTCTTTGACAAAACGGGGGAAGACGCTGATCCCCATATTGGATTCCATGTGTGAGTGGGGAGACCAGAACCGATTATAAAGAGACTGGGTTGAGGAGATCCGATCATGCGGGAAAGGATTTTTACATACATTAAAAACAAATACAAAGCATCCCCGGATTATCCGTGGAGCAAATACGACGACAACGCGGTTTTTCGCCACAGTGATAATAAAAAATGGTTTGCCTTGGTGATGAGCGTGGCCAGGGCAAAGCTGGGGCTTACAGGCGATGGCTGTGTGGATGTGATCAATCTGAAAATCGACGACAGGATGTTCCGGGATATGCTGATCCGGGACAAGGGCATCTGCCCTGGCTACCACATGAACAAGGAACACTGGATCACAGTGCTTCTTGACGGCACCGTGGAAGAGAAGAAGGTCCAAGATCTCATCGATATAAGTTTCGCGGCCACCGGGTCAAAAAAGAAAAAACAGACCCGGGGCCGGTTTTAAAAGCTTACTCCTGGACGTTGATGATCACCTTCATGGTGGATTCCCGGTTAGCGTCAATATACTGGTAAGCTTTAAGATAGTCCTGGAAAGCAAAGTGTTTGGAGATCAGGGGAGCTAAGACCACCTTTTTCTCATTTACCAGGCGGATGGCTTCTATGTAATCCTCGTTCCGGTACATCATGGTGGTGTTCAGATCCAGTTCGTGATCATTAAGCACAGCCAGATCCACCTTGGCTTCGCCGGCAAATACCGCGACCAATATGATGGTGCTGCCTTTTCTGGCATACTTGATGGCCTGGCCCATGGTGATATTGTTTCCCGCGCAGTCGTAGATGATATCTGCCTTGTCGGGGCCGAAATTCTCCACCATGGCTTCGCCGAAATCTTTGTTCTTTGTGTTTACACAGAAATCAACCTTGCACTCCTTTGCCTTTGCCAGACGGACGTCGCTGACATCGGTGATCATTACGCTTTCGGCTCCCATGCCCTTGGCGGTCTGGGCAACCAGGATCCCGATGGGACCCGCGCCCAGGACGGCGATTTTAAGGCCATTTACATCACCGGCCTGCCGCACCCCGTGGACAGCCACTGCCAGAGGCTCGATCATGGCTCCCTCGTCAAAGCTTAAGTTTTCCGGAAGAGCTGTGACCTTAGACGCGTCCACGGCAAAATAGCGGGAGGCCACGCCGGTGGTCTGGAACCCCATGACCTTTAACTCTTCACACAGATTGTATTTGCCGTGACGGCAGGGATAGCACTTGCCGCACACCACCTGAGGCTGGATGGTCACCTTCTGGCCTGGCGCGAATCCCTCCACCCCTTCCCCTACTGCCGCGATCTCACCGGACACCTCATGTCCCTGGGTCACCGGATATTTGGTAAATGGGTGCTCTCCGTGGTAGACGTGAATATCAGAACCGCACACGCCGATCTTCATGATCTTGATCAGAACCTCCCCCTTTTTCGGCTCCGGCGTGGGAACCTCCCGAAATATGATCTCCCCTGGCGCTGTCATGACCTGCTGTAACATCTCTCATACTTCCTTTCTGTTTTTTTGTATAGAGTTTTATAAAATACTTTACTAAAGTGATTACATTATCCCACTGGCAGCCAGATTTGTCAATAGGGCACAAAAAAATTATGGTCAGATCCTGTCCAGGTATTGCTCCGCGAACGTCAGGGCGACTCCCACGGCAGAGGCTTCCCGGGCATAGCGGCAGACCCGGATATAGGAAGAATCCCGGTCAAACCGGTTATACTCCAGCACACGATGTCCTAACCGGGCCAGGTAAGGCTTTAGGAAGCCCCCCACATAGCCCCCCAGGACGATGTCGCAGTCAAAGCTCATCCGGAGGTTGCTGATAACAATGGCCAGATGGTCTGTGTAGCGGTCCCACAAAGCCTCTGCCTCTGGTTCTCTGGCCTCAAGCTTTTCAAAAAAGCCCTCCAGGCTGCCTCCGGCCCTGTCAGACAGAACCTTCGCGGAGCAGTAAGCATCCACACAGCCCTTTTTGCCGCAGTAACAGGTCCTTCCCCCGGGGATCAGAACCATGTGGCCAAACTCCCCGCTGCGGAAATGGTCTCCGGCATAGAGGGTGTGATTCATGTAGATGGCTCCGCCAACCGTGTTGCTCAGGGAAAGATACACCGCATCCCGGCTGTGATGCCTCAATTCCGCCATGGCGGCGGCGCTGGCGTCATTTTCATAAGCAGGTGTCTGGTCAAAATACTGGCTTATTACCTGGAGGCTTATATTTTCCACATTTAAGCTGTGGGATTTTACCAAAAGATTGGCGGAGCGGTCAATGATTCCGGGGAGGGAGATGCCTGTGCCAAGAAGCTTTGCGGGGTCTGCCCCGGTCTCCTGGATGAAAAGATCCAGGTTGTCCCTGACAGACTGGTAGTAGGCCGGGGAATGTTGGTAAGCCTGCCTCATTCTCTTGTGGTGGAGCACATCTCCCTTCAAATCAATGAGAACGAAACTTACATGATTGGCGGTAATGTCCATGCCCACCCCGTACCGGATATCCGGCACCACGGACAGGGCCTTGGCCTTTCTACCGCCAGTGGATTCATATTCGCCCACCTCCTCTATGACGCCCCCGTCCATCAGGTCTTTCACACTTTGGAGGACAGTAGGCATGCTGAGCTTTAAGGAGGAGGCGATCTCCGGCTTTGACGCGGACCCTTCTCTCAAGATAAAACGGGCGATCCTGGACCGGTTGTTCTGTCCCATGGGAAAATCCCTCCCTTTTCAAAAAGATTTGATAAAAGCATGGTACTATAAATGGGCAAAAAACACAAGGTTAATCTGGCATCTGGTCTTCAAAAGCGGACAGGAGAGGAATTTGGTCAGTTGCTGTGAACGCGTGTGAACAGTAACACCTGTATCAGCTTCCCGTATTTCCGGTGGAAAGCCAGCTTGAATAAGGAAGATTTCCATGCTAAGATGTAGATAAAGAAGTGGAAAAAAGGAGCTGATCGGGTTATGGCGAGGACAGTGGGGATCGGAAACCAGAGTTTTGAGGTAATACGGAGAGAAGATTATTTTTATATTGACAAAACACCATTTATTAAAGAGTGGTGGGAAAGCGGCGACAATGTGACGCTCATAGCCCGTCCGCGGCGGTTTGGAAAAACTTTGACTATGGATATGATCGAATCCTTTTTTTCCATAAAATACGCAGGAAGAGACGACCTGTTTCGGGGTCTGCGGATATGGGATAATGAAAAGTTCAGAAAACTTCAGGGAACATATCCGGTGATTAACCTTACTTTCGCTAATATAAAAGAGTCCAATTATGACAGCGCGCGGGAAAAAATTTGTCACATGCTTTCGAATCTGTATTCCGAATATGAATTTTTGTTGGACAGTGATGTGCTTGGAAACCGGGGAAAACGTTTTTTTGAATCCGTGTCAGAGGATATGAATGACACAGCGGCAACAATGGCGATTCATCAGTTATCGATATATTTGTCAAGGTATTATGGAAAAAAGGTGATCATTCTTCTGGATGAGTATGACACCCCCATGGAGGAGGCCTATGTAAACGGGTATTGGGAGGAAATGGTATCTTTTACCAGAAGCATGTTTAACGCGGCGTTCAAGACCAATCCCTACCTGGAGCGGGCAATTATGACCGGGATTACAAGAGTGGGGAAAGAGTCTATTTTTTCGGATTTAAATAATCTGGAGGTTATAACCACAACTTCAGAGGCATATGGGGATTGCTTTGGATTTACGGAGGAGGAGGTCTTTGCCGCTCTGGATGAGTTTGGCCTTTCTGACAGGAAACGGGAAGTAAAGGACTGGTATGATGGTTTTACCTTTGGCGGCAGGAGGGATATCTACAATCCATGGTCAATTTTAAACTATCTGGATAAAAAGCGGCTGTCGGCGTATTGGGCCAATTCCAGTTCCAACAGTCTGGCGGGGAAGCTGATACGGGAAGGCAGCAAAGATCTGAAAATCAAATTTGAGAGTTTGCTGCGGGGAGAGACTGTCACAGAAGAGATAGATGAGCAGATTGTCTATGACCAGCTGAATGACAGCGACCAGGCAATCTGGAGTTTACTGCTTGCCAGCGGATATTTGAAGGTCAGAAATCTGAAAGAATATATCTCGGATTTTGGGGAGTGGAAAGAGGAGTATGAACTGGAACTTACTAATTTTGAGGTAAGGACCATGTTTCAGAAAATGGTAAGGAAATGGTTTGCCGCCCCATCGGCAGGCTACAATGATTTTATTAAGGCACTGCTCCTTGGAAATGTCAAGGCGATGAATACTTATATGAACCGGGTCGCGCTGACCACGTTCAGTTATTTCGATACAGGGAAAAACCCGTCTGAAGAGGAGCCGGAACGCTTCTACCATGGGTTTGTGCTGGGATTGATGGTGGAACTGGCGGACAGATATATTCTGACTTCCAACAGGGAGAGCGGGTTTGGAAGGTATGATGTGATGTTAGAACCGAGGAGACAGGAAGAGGATGGAATCATCCTGGAATTTAAGGTACAGGATACAGATGATGAGAAGGAACTGTCTGACACAGTGAAGGAGGCGTTGGCCCAGATCGACAGGCAGAAATATGAGGTTATGCTCATGGAAAAAGGGGTCCCCGCGGAAAAAATACGCAAATATGGCTTTGCTTTTTCTGGTAAGAAAGTGTTGATTGGAGGAAGGTAATATTTACAGGCAGGCAGCCCCAGGGTAATCCCCCTGGGGCTGCTTTTTAAATTTCGCGGATTAGCTCAATCCGCGAAATGTTATTGATAATGGCTGGAAATACGATACTTTCGTCTACTTTTGACCCATAAGCTGACCATAAATGACAGATAATGAGTTCATATGCCCCCGTTTTACTTCCGCTGTCGGATGTACATAACGATTTAAGGTGATTTTTACATCAGAATGTCCCAGAATTTCACTTAGACTTTTGACATCAACACCATTGTTGATACAATTGGTAGCAAATGTATGCCGGAGAGTATGAAAATTTTTTCTTTTTATTCCCGCGGACTGGAGATATTTCTGAAACTTATTTTGATAGGTTCTGGGTTCCATAGGCTTTTTTCCCTGAATCACATATTCATCATCGCCTCTGTGATAGAAAAGCAGAAGCTTTGCCACTTCGTCTGACATTGGGATCTCTCTGCGGGAAAAATTGCTTTTGGGAGCGCCCTCAAGGAGAATGGTTTTCGTCTCATATCCTTCCACCACGATTCTCTGTACTGTCGCGTTTATGTACAGCAGATGATCTTCAAAATCAACATCCTTCCACTTCAGGGCGCACAGCTCTCCCAGGCGCAGTCCGGTGGAAATACAGATGATGATCCCCAGTTTATAAATGTCCATGTCATGGTATAGATGCCGCAATAGTCTGGCCTGTTCGGACTGATTGAGGACCTCCACAGGCTTTATCTCACTTGCCCGCTTTGGAAACGAATAAGGCGGCAGTTTGACAGCATAGTGGGAGACCGCATAGGAAAGGATCTGGTTTAAGACACAGGAAATGCTTTTCTGTAAACTGTTGGAAACCAGATTTCCGTCTTTACCTTGAAATAAATCAGCCAGATATTCGTTGCTCCATTCCGAAAAAGACAGGCTCCCTAATTTGGGATAAAGATATTTTTCATAGATCATGTGGTATTTTATATAAGTCGCGTGCTTTTTCTCCCTGCGGATACTTATAAACCACTCTTCGGCAGCCTGACAAAAATAAATGTTTAACCCCCCATCTTTTTGCCGCTGTATTTTTTTACTGTCACTTTTTACCGCGCGCAGTTTTTCCCTTACCTCACTGTAGGTTTTTGCGTACACGGAGTGCTGGATGTTTTTTCCTGTCTCCAGTTCCCGCACATAGTATCTGCCCTCCCAGCGTCCGTCTTTTCTTTTCCGTATGTTTTCTCCTCGTCTTGGCATCTTTCGTTCCTTCCTGACCATTATTTTGACCCAAAATAGAGGCGGGACGGCTGTTTTTATACGGATTTTTGGTAAAATATGCATAATTTTATGCAAAATCCACCACTCCCGCCCTGGTTGACAAGTTTTCCTTCTGGAAGTATAATTGGTTCAAGCGGAGGAAAGCAAGAGCAGACAGACATCAAAATATGGATTTTGGCTTATGTTTTTTGGAATTCCGCCGTAGTATTTTATGTATTGTAAACTTTGGATATTTTTCGCGGATTGAGCTAATCCGCGAAAATATATCTGTTACGAACCTGACCTAGCAGAGGAAACGAGACATGCCGTCAAAGACCGTATGCAAGACTGTCCACCAATACAGCAAGCTTCCCATCCCAAAAGAGGACATGGATAAACTCCTTGAGATCGCGGAGGATTACCGCAAAGTGAAGAATTATGTATATGACCGTTACAGCGGAATCGGCAGTCTGGCAAAGATTTATCCAGGTTATACGGTTCAAAACGAGATGACCAAAAGCGGGTTCCGGGCAGAGCTGGGACTCCCATCCGTATACTTTTATCTGGCCATGTTTGAAGCCCTGGTAGAGATTAGGGGTCAGTGGAGCAGGACAAAATCAAAAGTCCTGGAGCTGGTGGGGAAAAATGAGAATTTTACCCCAGAAGAAAAGCATTATCTCCGTTTTGTCCTGAAGGTGGCCAATGTTTTTGACGGGGTATTAAATCAGAAGCCCTCTGATCTTCCAAAGGAGATTCAAAGACAGCAAGACATGTTGGCGGAGGCTGTGGACACTGACAAGCTGAACCGTTATCTGCGCAGGCAGGTGAGAAAATACCATGTCAGGCCTCATATGGACAGGGCTTCCGGTTTCGCCGTGTCAGAGCGGGCATACCGCTATGGGGAGAAAGACCGCTGCTGTGGAATCTATATCTCCACCAAAGAGAAGCGGAAACGGGTTTTTGTGGCCCTGACAGACAAAAACCAATACAAGAGCCAGATTTATATCAAGCCCCATCCCCAGGAAAGCCGGATCACAATCGATGTACCTGTTGGCGTTTCTGTCCGGGGATACAGTGATTATGTCAACCAGGTGGGAGTGTCAATGGGTATCTTTACCATGCTGACCACTGACCAGGGACACGAGTACGGAAAGAACCTGGGAGCCTATCAGACAGAATATGCCCAGTGGATCCGGAGCCGTCAGTCAAGCTATCACAAAAACCGTATGGCCAACCCGGGAAGAAAAAAATATGAAGCCCAAAAAGGACGGTATGTGGAACAGATCCACAGCTATATCAACCATGAGCTGAACCGCTTTTTTGAAGAAGAAAAGCCACAGATCATTTATATCGTAAAATTGCCCCGCAAACAGCCCGGCGGCGTCAACAAGAAAATCAACAGCAATGTAGGGCTGTGGCAGAGAGGATATATCCGAAAACGTCTGGAACAAAAATGCCGGGAGCAGTCAGTAGACCTGGTGGAAGTCCTGGGAAAAGATATCAGCAGAGAATGCGGCAGCTGCGGAGCCAGGGGCCAGAAAGAAAAAGGGCTTTTCACTTGTCCCAAATGTGGGTACCAGGAAGAAGAAAAGACCAACACCGCGAAAAACGCGTTAAACCGGGGACGATCCGGCAGAATCGTCAACAGGTCCGGCCAGCCCCGTGAGACATAGACCATAAACCGATCATAAGAACCGCGTTCTAGATAAATTCCGGCCAAAAGCCGGGGTTTTACCGGGAATCCGGAATGGGACGGGAGTTCCTGATATAAAAAGAAAGAACGGCATTAGAAGGCAGAGCCCGGACTTGTCCGGCATCTGTGTATTGGGTATGCCAAGACCCGGGGAACACGGAAAACCGTGACGTACCCGGGAGCGAAGCGGAAATCTCCGCATCATCGGATCCGCGATGACCAATATGCCTTATTTTGTATTAGTGAAAGGCACAGCGAGACAGCCTGTAAGCCAATGAGGCAGACGCCAGTTGGCGGAATAAACCAGGCAGAAGGGTGAGAAACAAACTATGAGGAAAGCACAAAAAAAGCAGGCCGAAGATTTTATAAAACTTCTTAGCCAGGCCCATGACGAGATAAGCAGACTGATCGAAAAAAAGCCTGTCCCTCCATTAGCTTTGGACCTGTTAGGGCAATGCCAGGAAGGGGCCGTGGAACTGGGCAATTTTATAGAAAAGATCGAGGGAGAGCAGGCGCCAGTTATCGCACTTCTGGAAGATTACTGCGAGCAGGTCTACCAGATTTACGAAAAACTGACCCAGGGCCAGGAAATCAATCCAAACAAGATCAATAAAAAGCTTCGAAAAGCCCTGATCCAGGTGGAGAACAATGTCAAAAATGACATAAAAACCCGCTATGAGATCGCGTTTTTTCCATATAAAGCCTCCATGTGGGATTCCATGGAAAGCGTCTGGCAGGCAGCGGACCGCGATCCGGACTGCGACCCATATGTTGTGCCCATACCCTACTATGACAGACAGCCTAACGGTATGCTTGGAACCTGCCATTATGAAGGAGACAAGCTGCCCTCCTATGTGTCCATAACCCACTATAATTCATACCGGCTTAGAGACAGGCAGCCGGACATTATATACATACATAATCCATATGATTATGCCAACTATGTCACAACCGTGGCACCAGAATACTATTCATCCGAACTGAAAAAATATACAGAATGCTTAGTATATATACCCTATTACTCAACAACCGGGGGCATGAGCGATGGACAAGCCTCCTGCCCCGCTTATTACAATGCGGACTATATTATCATACAGGCAGAAAAATACAGAAAATTCTTTGACCCCTATCTGCCAAAAGAGAAGCTGGTTCCCTTAGGCTCCCCTAAATTTGACAGAACGCTCCGCCTGTGCGCCGATCCTCCCCAGCCGCCGGAGAGCTGGAGACAAAAGATGGAGGGAAAAACCGTCTATTTCTATAACACCAGCCTTAACGGAATGCTGGGAGACACAGAACGTTTTCTGAAGAAAATGGAATATGTTTTCCGCTGCTTTGAAGGAAGAGAGGACGCATGCCTTCTGTGGCGTCCCCACCCCCTGATGGAATCCACGTTCCTCTCCATGCGGAGAGGGTACAAGCCCAGGTATGATGCCCTGAGAGACGAATTTATCCGCAAAGACATGGGAATCTATGACGATACCCCGGATATTACCAACACCATCGCTCTCAGTGACGCCTACATCGGAGATTCCGGCACTTCCGTCACATCCTTGTTTGGGATGGCAGGGAAGCCTCAGTTTATATTGGACAACAGCATCAACAGCGCTCCGGGAGAAGAAGATTGGCGGGGAGCCATTGTCCAGGGATTTCCTGTTGTAAATGGAATACGGGACGGGAAGTTCTGTGTGGAGCGGGATTCCTGGATAATGACCCAGGGAAATAAACTGTACCGCTCTTTGGGAGAACATGGCACGTTCCGCTATGTCTGCGACCTGTCGGATTATGCCTACGGCGGATACTACACAGGCCCGGTACTGCTGGACCAAAAAGCATACATGTGCCCCATCAATGCCCAGGATATTCTGGTGGTCAGCAAGGAAGGCATCGAAAAGCGGATTAAGCTGGAACCGCTGGCAGAGCAGTCAGGGATTTTTTATGCCGCGCTGGTTGTGGAAAAATACCTGTTCCTGATTCCCAATCAGTACCCCGCCATTGTGCGCTATGATACGGAAAATGACCATGTCAGCTATTTCGATATAAACAAGGATTTCTTTATAGGAATAGCCGACGGAGAGCGGCGGTGCGGCGGGGTGGGCGTAAAAGGCAGAACACTGTACCTGGCCTCCCCTGTTGATAACCACGTATTGGCTATTAATGGGGACACAGGGGAGTGGGACTATTTGACCCTGGAGACGGAAAGCCCGGGAGGATATTTAGGAATGCCGTCCCTGCCCTATGACAGCGACTTCTGGCTGCTGCCCTACTCCGGCAATGTGGTTACCAGATGGAATCCGGAGACAGGGGAAGCGCGGGAGTATACGGTCTCTCCGGAAGGCTTTCAGTGCTATCATATCACATACAAACATGAGTGTGAGGAGAGGCCATTTGGCAGCGCTGTTTTTTATAAGAATTATGTGTATCTTTCTCCTTGTTGGGGGAATCAGTATGTCCGTCTGGATAAGGATACCGGAGAAGTGCAGGAGTGGAATCCTCCTATAGAACAGCTGGAGCAGCCAAAAAACGGTTATTTCCCTGTCTGGGCAAAAGGGTATCTTGACTGTCTTATAGAAGGAACCCAGATCCGGGGATACCGGCTGTTCTCCATGTATGACAGAAAGCTTTACCAGGTGGACTTTGAAAATAATGAATGCCGGGAGATCAAGCTTGACTTTGACGTGAAAGAGCTGCGGGACCAGGAGCCGGGATTTAAGGAACAGTCCCAGTGGATGCAGTACGGCTGTCAGGAAAACGCCTTTAATTCCCTGACGGATTTTCTGGATGGCAGGATCACGGGCGGCAGCTTTGACAGAGAACGGCAGCTTCAGGCGTACCGGCAATTGGCAGCCAACAGTGACGGAACCAGCGGGGAAAAGATTCATCAGTTTGTCAAGGAAAAACTTTGAGCCAAAGAGGAGACGGCACCATGATAAAAGTAATTACATACGGTACCTTTGACCTTTTTCACCAAGGCCATTACCGGCTTCTTCAGAGGGCAAAGGCTCTGGGGGATTACCTCATCGTCGGAGTGACCACGGAGGCATACGATGCCACCAGGGGAAAGTTTAATGTTATTGATGATCTCATGACCCGCATTGAAAATGTGAGAAAGACAGGGTTTGCGGACGAGATTATCATTGAGGAGTCGGCTGGACAGAAATTCAGCGATATAAAAAAATATAATATTGATATTTTTACCGTTGGATCGGACTGGACAGGAGGATTTGACTATCTGAAAGACTACTGCGAAGTAGTGTATCTGGAGCGGACAAAGAATATCTCCAGCACCATGCTCCGGGAGACCAACCGGCCGATCCAGAGGATCGGGATTATCGGCACAGGGAGGATTGCGGCTCGGTTTATTCCAGAAGCCAGGCAGGTCAGCGGTGTCAGCGCCCAGGGGGTCTATAACCCTCATACAGAGAGTGCTGTCCGGTTTGCGAAGAGATGGGATATCGAGGCTTACACAAACCTGGAGGAATTCTTTTCCAACATTGATGTGGTCTATATCGCCTCGCCTCACCAGACCCATTATGAGTACATAAAAGCTTCTCTGGAGCACGGAAAACATGTGCTGTGTGAGAAGCCCATGGTGCTGCGGAAATCCCAGGCCGAGGAAGTGTTACAGTATGCCAAGGAGCATGACCTGATCCTGCTGGAGGAGATCAAGACAGCTTACTGTCCGGGATTTCAGAAGCTTTTAGGGATCGCCTGCAGCGGGAGCATCGGGAGCATCCGCAATGTGGAGGCGTGCTTTACAAAGCTGGAGAAGGCGGACAGCAGGGAATTGACAGATCCGGTTTACGGGGGGAGCTTTACGGAACTGGGGAGCTATGTATTGCTTCCGATTCTGAAAATTTTTGGGACAGAGTACCAGGAGATCCGGTTTGACACTATAAGAGGAGAAAATGGGCTGGATCTGTTTACTAAGGCTTCTCTTGTGTACCCCACAGGCATCGCGACTGCCACCTGCGGGCTGGGGGTAAAGTCTGACGGCAGGCTTCTGATCGCCGGGACAAAGGGATATATCATTGCGGAGGCCCCGTGGTGGAAGACCACCTATTTTGAAGTGCATTACGAGGAGGCCAACCGGGTGGACCGGTACTCGGAGATTTTTCTGGGAGACGGGCTGCGGTATGAGATCAGCAATTTTCTGTACATGATCAATAAAAGCAATAAGGATAACTTTAAGCTGACGAGAGGTGAGTCTGCCGCCATGGCAGGGATCATGGAGAGGTTTATGGAGGAGGAACGCGCTGGCAGGCGACGTGAAACGGCGGCCCGTGCGGGGACCGATTGACAAAAGAAACGCTTGTAAAACAAAAGTTTCACAACTGGAATGTGTTCTGACGTATTGGCAGGCGTTATTGTACCTTGACAATTTCATACTTTACATCAGATTTGAAAAGGCATTTTCCTTTCCTTTACATATTTATAGGAAAATGATAGAATAAATATGTGACGGAAGTGAGCGGTAATGTGAATTCTGCGGGAGGGAATATGGAGCGGTATTTCAATACAGAAGGGCGATGCAGGCCGGATCTGCATTATATGGTGAGGCTGGACGACAGACTTCGGAAGATGAAAGAGCAGTTTGTAGACCGGGGAAAATATTTTGTGATCAACCGGGGACGCCAATATGGCAAGACGACCACACTGATGGCGTTGGCGGAATACCTGAAAGAAGAATATGCGGTTTTCTCTCTGGATTTTCAGATGATGAGTTCATCTAATTTTTCGGATGAGGAGACCTTTGTGATCTCTTTTATTGAAAGTCTGGAAGATTTGATGTCCCTGAAAAAAGATTTGCGGGAAAGCATAGATACAGAAGCGTTTTATAGACTGACCGCCCTGAAAGACAGCAGGCGGATTTCGCTGGATAAGCTGTTTAGAGGGCTCAGCGGGATCTGCGGAAACGCGGGAAAGAGAATTGTACTGATCATCGACGAAGTGGACAGCGCTTCTAATTACCGGGTGTTTTTAGACTTTTTGGCCATGCTTAGGGGGTATTATCTGAATCGGGATATCCGCCCCACGTTTCATTCGGTGATTCTGGCTGGGGTGTATGACATCAAAAATCTGAAACTGAAGCTGCGTCCAGAAGAAGAACATCAGTATAACAGCCCCTGGAATATTGCCGCTGATTTTGATATTCCTATGAGCTTTTCTGTCAGTCAGATCGAAGGTATGCTGGAGGAATATGAGGCAGACCATCATGTGGGAATGGATGTGAAAGCGGCCGCGGATGAGATTTATCAGTATACTTCGGGTTATCCATATCTGGTGTCTCTGATCTGTAAGCTGTTGGACGAGAAATTGCCGGGGAGTGAACCTTTCTTAAATGACAGGAATATCTGGGCCAGGGAGGGGATCGCGGAGGCGGTTAAGATGTTATTGAAAACGAATACGCCATTGTTTGACAGTCTGATAAAGCAGCTGGATACGTTTCAAGATCTGCGGGAACTGACGCGGGGGATTTTGTTTCAGGGGAAAAGAGTGACTTTCAGTCCAGCTGAGAAATCTATTAATCTGGGAAAAATGTTTGGCTTTTTAAAGGAAAACGGGGGAGGCGTGGAAATCGCGAATCGCGTTTTTGAGATGTTTCTGTTAAATTTTTTTATAGCAGAAGAATCTGTTAAAAGTGAGATATACTTTCAGGGACAAAGTGACAGGAATCAGTTTATTGCGGATCATAAGTTGGATATGAAATTGGTGCTTGAAAAGTTTGTGATCCATTTTGCGGATATCTACGGCGATAATGATCAGAATTTCGTGGAGGAATACGGGCGTAAGTTCTTTTTGCTTTATTTAAAACCCATCATAAATGGTGGGGGAAACTATTATATTGAAGCCCGGACGAGAGACGCGAAGCGGACAGATGTGATCGTGGATTATCTGGGGGAACAGTATATTGTGGAATTGAAAATCTGGCATGGAGATGAGTACAATAAGCGGGGGGAAAAGCAGTTTGTGGAGTACTTGGATTACTATCATCAAGACAAGGGATATCTGCTGAGTTTTAACTTTAATAAGAAGAAGGAGCGAGGGGTAAAAGAACTTCGGATCGCTGACAAGGTGATTGTTGAGGCGGTTGTTTAAAAGGATATAGAGAATAATTTAAAAAATCTGATGTGAAGTATGGGATTGTCATATTTCGCGTCAGATTTTTTGTTGTCATTTTGGATAATCTTGTTGAATGGAGAAATGGTCTATGAAGATATGGGCGCACAGGGGATGCAGTCAGAGGTTTCCTGAAAATACACAGATTGCCTTTGAAAAGGCCATGGAGATCAAAGGTCTTGAGGGGATTGAGCTGGACGTTCAGCTGACGAAAGACGGTGAACTGGTGGTGATCCATGACGAGCGGGTTGACCGGACAACGGAAGGCATCGGCTATGTTAAGGATTATACGCTGGCAGAACTGAAGCGTCTTCATATCTATGCGGATGCGGGGCCAAGTCAGTCTATTCTTACTATGAGTGAAGCATTTGATCTCATGGAACAAAGGATGAGGGTTGGCATGAGGTTGAATATTGAATTAAAGACCAGTGTTTATCCGTATCCAGGGATTGAGGAAAAGCTGATGGAGCTGGTGTATAGGAAATGTACATCAGAGATGGCAGCGAATATCGTATATTCTTCATTTTATGTGTTATCGTTGGAGAGGATTCGGAAGTTGGAGTCGAGAGCTGAAATTGGTGTGCTGGATCAAAGAGTTTCAGACTGCCTGTTTAAACTAAAGGGATCCGGGGCAGACGCTCTGCATCCGTTCTGGAGAGGGATAGATCTGCCGAAGGAACGGCTGGAGGGATATACGGTGCGGGCCTGGCTGACAGGACATCTGTATCCAGAGAAACCGACGGGAGGAAGGCTGGATTTGGAGGCGCTTGGGAGACAGGGGATTACAGATGTTTTCCTGAATGAGCCGGAAAAATATCTCTGTACAGGGGAGGTATAGAAACGAATGGTTGAGCTTACAAAAGACCAACTCAGAATGCTCCAGTTGGCAGAACTTGAGATGCTTGAAGAAGTGGATCGGATTTGTAAGAAGTGTAATATTCATTACAATATCATAGCGGGTACTCTTTTAGGCGCAGTTCGTCATGGTGGATTTATACCTTGGGATGATGACGCTGACGTGGCTTTGCTTAGACCAGAATATGAAAAGTTCCGGAAGGCGTGCAGAACGGAACTTGACACGGCCAGGTATGAGTTTCAGGATCACAGAAATACAAAGGGATATCGATGGGGATATGGAAAACTTAGAAGAAAAGATACGTTGTTTTTGCGGGAATATCAGGAGGAGATGCCCTATTTTCAGGGGGTATTTATAGATATCTTTCCTTTGGACGGCGTTCCTGATAATTATTGTCTTAGGACACTGAAGAATTTTGAATGCTTTTGTGTCAGGAAGATCTTGTGGGCAAAGGTAGGTAAGAAGGCCGATAAGAATTTTGTGAAGCGAAAGATATTTGAGTTATTGGATCGGATTCCTGAGGAAAGAGTTTTTGCCTACTATCACCAGATGATAAAAATAGCTGGTAGGAAAAAGACAAGAATGGTAAGGATATTGACATTTCCCACACCGAATAGTGAATGGGGATATCTTAGATGCTGGTATGAGAACAGCACAGATACGGTGTTTGAAGGGAAAGTATTTCAGGGGATTAAGGATTATGATAGTTATCTGAGTTTTAAGTTTGGGGAATATAGGGAGCTGCCTCCGGTGGGGATGAGGAAAGTGCATCCAGTAAGCGAATTAAAACTTTAGGAGAAATTAAAATGCCAGATTTGACCGTTAGAAATGTCGCAAAAAATATAATTAAGAGGCTTCGTTCGATAGTAATAGATGAGAAAAAAGATAAATTTGTTATATATACAAATGGGATGGGTGGTCAGCTTGTTAAGGAGTGCCTTGAAACGGAGTTTTCTATTGAACCAGAATATATCATAGATAATAAAATATATGATGGGATAACGGTTCTGAATATTGAGCAGGCGCAAAGGCGTAACAACAAAGATATATATTTTTTGATTTGTAGTTGGCATGATGAGTATTATGATGAAATTCGTGAAAAAATCTACAGGACATTTCCGAAGGAACAAATTATTGATTTGTTTCCAAAAACCGTCACAACATTGCCGACAACAACAGATATTTGTAAAGTCCTGAGCTATATTGATACTTACTTAAAAGTTGAGGAGAAATAAAGGTGTTTATAACCAACATACAAAGATTTAGTTTGGATGACGGTCCAGGTATACGTACAACTATATTTTTTGCAGGCTGTAATATGAGATGTCTGTGGTGTCATAACCCAGAGACATTTGAGAGAACTATGCTTGGTTATGATCCAAATAAATGTGTTGGATGCGGACAGTGCACAGAGGTATGTAAAACAGGGGCGCATATTTTTTCTAAAGGAGTTTATCAAATTGATTGGAACAAATGTAAAAGATGTTTAAAATGTGTAGAAGTATGCAGAAATGGAGCGCTTTTTCTAAATTCGAAGGAAATATCCGCAGATGAACTTTTGCAAGAGATCGAGAAGGATATGAGATTTTATATGAAGTCATCTGGGGGTGTTACTTTTTCTGGAGGCGAGCCTTTATTGCAGGTGGATGGGTTGCGAGAAATTTTAAAGAAGTGTAAAAAGAAGAAAATTCATACTGTGGTTGAAACGGCGGGGAATTATTCTTTTGAGATATTGGAGCCATTGTTGGATTATATTGACTTGATATTAATGGATTGTA
>CAJUSJ010000069.1:5718-21481 GCA_910588865.1 uncultured Lachnospiraceae bacterium | reverse complement strand
GGGTAGTCTGCGCTTTTTTCGCTACCCAGAAGGTATTGTTTCAAAGTAAAAGGGACTTACCTCGCTCAGTCTTCTGAGGGTAAGTCCCTTTTCTCCGGACATCATTATGGTACGCTTATGTATGCCGCGTATCAGCATCTCCCATAGATCCAGTTCAGCTCCCTGCACCGCTCTATGATCTTTGGCGTGAACTGCCCTTTTTTCATCCGCCACATCCAGTTTCCGCCCAGAGTGGAGGGGGTGTTGATCCGGCCTTCTTTTCCAATGCCAAGATAATCCTGAAGAGGTATCACCGCCAGGTCCGCGGCGCTGGCCACTGCCAGGCGGATGAAATCCCAGGAGATCTCTTCCTCCGGGGTATCCTCAATGTTCATATACTTCTGAGCGAACCTTCTCTCACCCTTGTCCATGGTCTCATACCAGCCCCGGGTGGTGTCATTGTCGTGAGTCCCTGTATAGACCACGCAGTTGTGGTCATAGAGATAGGGCAGATAGTCGCTCCTCTCGCTGACGCTGAACGCGAACTGGAGCACTTTCATCCCCGGAAATCCCGTGTCCTCCAGAAGCTTATGGACGCTGGGCGTCAGAAATCCCAGATCTTCCGCGATGATATCCACGTCTCCCAGGGTTTCCTTCATCTTGGTGAAAAGAGCCATCCCAGGCCCCTTCCGCCAGGTTCCGTTCACCGCCGTATCCTCGTCTGCCGGGATAGCGTAATACTCGTCAAATCCCCGGAAATGGTCGATCCTGACCACATCGTACAGGTCAAAGCTGTACTTCATCCGCTTCATCCACCAGGCATATCCCGTCTTCTCGTGGTATTTCCAGTCGTAAAGAGGATTTCCCCACAGCTGACCTGTATCGGAAAAGGCATCCGGCGGACAGCCTGCCACAGCCCTGGGCCTGTTGTCTTTATCAAACTGGAATAGCTCCGGGCAGCTCCAGGCATCGGCGCTGTCAAAGGCCACGTAGATGGGAATGTCCCCGATGAACCGGATTCCCTGGGAGTTGGCATACTCCTTCAGTTTCCTCCACTGACGTTGGAACATCACCTGCTGGAAACCATAGAATTCGATCTCCTCCGCCAGAAGCTCCTTGTATCTCTTCACTGCTTCTTTCTCGCGCATCCGGATGTCCTGGTCCCATTTTTCCCAGCTTATGTCTTTAAAATGCCGTTTCAGGGCAGCGTAAAAGCAGTATTCCCTGGTCTCCCTGGCCAGTTCCTCCTGAAAGATCTCATCCCCCCTTAGGCCGCCCCGGCTTATGGACTTCTTCCACCTCAGGAAAGCTTTCTTAAGCACCGCGAAACGGCTTTTGTAGATCTTCTCATAATTGATCCTGTCCTCTTCTTCCCCAAAATCCGCCTCCCGGCATTCCTCAAGAGTCAAAAGACCAACCTCTGTCAGCTGTTCCAGGTCAATAAAATAGGGATTTCCCGCAAAAGCCGAAAACGTCTGGTAAGGGGAATCCCCATAACCCGTGGGCCCCAGAGGCAGGATCTGCCAGTAGCTCTGCCCCGCCGCTTTCAGCTGGTCCACAAATTCATAGGCCTCCTTTGAAAATGCCCCGATTCCATATTTTGACGGCAGACTGGCTATGGGCAGTAATATGCCGCACTCTCTCATACCATGTTCCTCCTAGTATAATTATATGGACTTTCCGGTGCCTGCCAGGCCGCCGGAAAGCAGTTCTTTGCAGTGGACATCAATCTGGTGGTACGGGATCTGGATTCCTTTCTCGTCAAATGTCAGCTTGATCTTCTCGATCATCTCCCATTTGACGCTCCAATAATCCCCTGTGGCCACCCAGCCTCTGGCCCCCAGCAAAACCGCGCTGTCCCCCAGGCTGTCCACAAACACCAGAATCCCCTCCTCCTTCCTCACCAGAGGATGGTTTTGAAACAACTCCTCCAGAATCTCCTTTGCCTTCTTAAGATCCGACTCATAGCTGATCCCCACCTTGATCTCCAGCCGCCTCTTCTCCTGGGCTGTGACATTGGTGAGATTGTTGTTGGACAAGGAGCCGTTTGGCAGGATGACCATCCGGTTATCCATGGTGTTCAGCGTGGTATATACCAGGCCGATGGAGGCCACTGTCCCCTCCTCTGTCCCGCAGATAATGTAGTCTCCCACCTTAAACGGTTTGAGAAGCAAAAGCGCCACCCCGCCCGCGAAATTTCCCAGCATATTCTGGAGAGACAGGCTCAGGGCAAGCCCGGCAGAGCCTAAGAGGGCGATAATGGATCCCGAACTGATGCCGAATTTCTCCGCGGCTACAAAGATGGCCAGGATACAGATGCTCGCGTAAATCGCTGACAATAAAAATTTTTTCAGGGAGACCTCCATCTCCATCCGGTTGAAGGTCTTCCCCATCATCTTCTGTACCACTTTGGCAAGGCGGACACCGATCATCAGGATGACCCCTGCCGCCAGAAGCCGGTATCCCAGGGCCACAAGACCCGGGATCCAGCTTTTCATGGTTTCCAGTATCACATTGGGGGTTAACTGTTCCAGATCCTGCTGGACCTCTTTGACGATCTCCAGAGTCTCCGGAGACAGGCCCGCCGACTCATTCCATATCATAAACTTCTGTCTCTCCTATGATTTCCGGCGGCTTCAGCCCGCCTGTGTCATTTCTATGTCTTATTGGAGATTTTTCCCCGGGCTCCACTGCCGGAAGGCGCTGCCTCCTTATTCGCCTTCTGCCCTTTCCCTTTGATTCCTTTTGGGAGTTCTTCTAGCCCTTCTTTTTCCCTCCCGCTTTGGTCTTTTCTTCAGCCTTCTGGGCCTTGTCTTCCTTCTTCTCCTCCGGGGCCCCGGCCTTCTCAGCCTTCTCTTTTTTCTTCGCCTCCGGGACCCCGGCCTTCTCAGCCTTCTCTTTTTTCTTCGTCTCCGGGACCCCGGCCTTTTCAGCCTTGTCTTCCTTCTTCTCCTTTGCCGCGGCTGCTTTCCCTGCCTTCTTTTCCTTCTTTACCTCAGCCGGGGCCGCTTTTTCAGCCGTAGCTGTCTTCTTGGTCTCTGTCTTTTTGGACACTGCCGCCTTCTTCTCTTCCTCTACCGGGGTGCAGGTATAGATCTGTACTCCCAGAGGCGCGAGCTGGATCTGGATAGACTCCTCTCTTCCCCGGCACTCCTCGGCCTTGGAGGTCTTCACCCTGGGATTGACTACACCGCATCCGCCGAACGCCTTGCTTTCGCTGTTAAAGATCTCTTTGTATTTTCCGTGGAAAGGAACTCCCACCTGATAGTCATCGTGCTGTACCGGAGCGAAGTTGCACACCACAAGGAGGGTTTCCTCCGGCTTTCCCGTCTTTCTCACGAAAGAGACGATATTGTCCTGGCCGCTGGTGCAGTCCATCCACTGGAATCCGTCGGGATGATCGTCCAGCTGATACAGCGCCGGATAGGTCCTGTACAGTTTATTTAAAGCCTTCACATATTCTCTGGTCTGGCTGTGGATATCATAGTCCAGCAGGTTCCAGGGCAGGCTCTCGTTCTCATTCCACTCGGAGATCTGTCCCATATCCTGGCCCATGAACAGAAGCTTCTTGCCTGGATGGGTCATCATAAACCCATAAGCTGCCCTTAAGTTGGAGAACTTGGCCTCAAAGGTCTCCCCTGGCATCTTGCCCGCTATGGAACCCTTGCCGTGAACCACCTCGTCGTGGGAGAACACCAGAATAAACTCCTCGCTGTAGGCGTACAGCATGCTGAAGGTCAGTTCCCCGTAGTGATGGCACCGGAAATAGGGATCACACTGCATATATCCCAGGAAGTCGTTCATCCAGCCCATGTTCCACTTGTAGTCAAATCCCAGAGAGCCCTCTTTCACATCCCCTGTGATCTTTGGCCACGCGGTAGACTCCTCGGCGATGAGCATGGCATTGCCTGTCTGTTTTTTGAAAATGGAATTCAGGTGTTTTAAAAACTCCACTGCTTCCAGGTTCTCGTGGCCTCCATAGATATTGGCCACCCACTCTCCCGGGTTCTTTCCGTAATCCAGATACAGCATGGAGGCCACCGCGTCCATGCGGATCCCGTCTGCGTGGTATTTCTTAGCCCAGTACAGGGCATTGGCGATGAGGAAATTGGACACCTGGGGCCTTCCGTAATTGTAGATCAAGGTTCCCCAGTGGGGATGAGCCCCCTGCCTGGGGTCCTTGTGCTCATACACGCAGGTTCCGTCAAAACAGGCCAGTCCTGCCAGATCCCTTGGAAAATGAGCGGGAACCCAGTCCAAAATCACGCCGATTCCCTGTCCGTGAAGATAATCCACAAAATACTGGAAATCATCAGGAGTTCCGTAGCGGCTGGTAGGCGCGTAATAGCCGGTGACCTGGTATCCCCAGGAGGCGTCCAAGGGATGCTCCATAACCGGCATCAGCTCCACATGTGTATAGCCCATGTCTTTCACATACACGGCCAGCTTCTCGGCAATCTCCCGGTAGTTGTAAAACTCGCTTCCCACTATGGGCTTGCCATCCTCAGCTTCCGCCACAGGCTTGCGGATCCAGGAACCCAGATGCATCTCATAGATGGACATAGGCTTATTCCGATGCTCGGTCTTCTCCCTGGCTGTCATCCAGGACTGGTCGCTCCACTGGTAATTGTTGATATCCCAGACAATGGAGGCGTTGTTTGGCCGCAGCTCCGCGTAATTGCCATAGGGGTCCGCTTTCAGCATGGCGTCGCCGTTTTTGGCCTTTACCTCGTACTTGTACACCGCGCCTTTGTCCAGCCCGGGGATAAACAGCTCAAACACACCGGAATCCCCCAGCCTTCTCATCTGGTGACGCCGCCCGTCCCATATATTAAAATCCCCCACCACGCTGACCCGCATGGCACAGGGAGCCCAGACCGCGAAATACACGCCCTTTACGCCCTTGATCTCCATAATATGAGCGCCCAGCTTCTCATAGGCGTCGTAGTAGATTCCCGCGGCGAATTTGCCCAGCTCCTCCTCACCGATCTGGGGCTCGTAGGCATAGGGATCACCCATCTCCCTCACATCCCCGTTGTCATAGGTAACCGCCAGAGTATACTCGGCAACGGTCTTGCGGGGAATCAGCGCGGCGAAAAATCCGGCCTCGTCCGCCATCTCCATGGGATACTCTTTCCCTCCCTTAACCTTCACCGATATGGCAGCCGCTGTGGGGATGAACGCCTGCACCAGCAGCCCATTCTCCGTCACATGAGGCCCTAAAAGCTGATGAGGATCCGCGGCCTCCGAATATACCAATTCCTCAATCCCCGCCCAATCCATCATTGAATACAACGTTTTGTCCATGAATATACCCCCTCCTGTAAAAATCATATTTTTATCATTTTACCATTATTTCAAGACTATTACAATGAGAACACACTTTTTTCAAACTATTTTTCTATCTGGCGGTAATGGGCCAGCATCAGATCCACCATCCGCCCGTAGGTCCTGACCCCCTCCTCCTGGTCATTGATCTTTAAATAAGTGTCATTCATCTGATTGGCCACCTCCGCCACCTTGCCTTCATAATGGTTCCAGAATTCGCTGTTCTCCCGAAGATCCTCCACCGCCCGCGGACAGAGGCTGTCATAAAGCTGATAGTAAGTGTCCTGGTCCTGCCCCACCAGGGCATTGGTGGCGTAAACCCAGCCTGTCAGGTAGCCGCTGTACTGAAAGCACTGCCTGTCTGAGTGGATACAGGCCAGATAGCCGATAAAATTGGCCTCATCCTCTCTCATGTATCCCCGCAGGTGGGACAGCTCATGGCACAGGGTATGGGGTATATTGTAAGAGGGCATCTGCCGGTTGTAGTTGGCCTCCACCGTAAAGGGGGAATAGATCCCGCACAGCTGCTGCACGGACAGGATCCAGGATACGGCCACTGGCTTGGGCCTGGGATAGTATCCGGAAAGCCCCGGGTAGATCTGCCCCAGGTTCTCCATGGCTTCCTGCCCCCAGGACGCCCACCGGTATTCATAGAAAGCGTCATCCGCGGTCTCGTTGACCTTTTCGGTCAGATAACGGCACAGCTCCGCCAGTTCCGCCACAGAAGACTGACGCGTATCCAGTTCCAGTTCGCTGGAAAAGGGCTTCCGGTAGTAATTGATCCCGCACTGATAGGTGTATAAAAACGCCGCCGCCCCCACCACCAGCACTGCTCTGCTCGCGATGGACCTCCAGTCCTTTCTGCGGTTCCACCCATACCACACCGCCCCTATGGCCAGGCCGTACAGCCCCAGCTCTGCCGCTGATACAGGCAGGATCCCCCAGATCCTCCCCACCACTGACACCAGGATGGAATACACACGGAGCGCGTACCAGCTCCCAAAGGACTTAAGGTTCCTGGCGGCAAGCTGCCCCCCGCCCGCGGCTGCCAGAAGGATCATGCCCGCGATAAGTAATTTTCTGTTTAAGTTGTTTTTCTCGTATTTCATTATGTATGTTCCCCTTTGTCCACGCCTCGCTTCTCTATATTTTACCATATTTCCAGGTATACTTTCACTAAAAATTTTCTTACCTTTTTGTAAAAGTCCTTGCGCAAACCCGAGAAGTCATTTACACTTATTCTGACCGCGTATTCTTTTTGGCGTCAAGATCAGTATAGAAAGAAGGTTATTTTATGAACGAGAATCAAGAACCACAGGCAAACCCGGAAAATGAGGAAAAAAAGGAAAAATTTAACTTAAAGGAAGAGATCATCAGCTGGGTCCAGATTCTGGTGATCGCCTCCCTCATCGCTTTTGTCTTAAATAGATTCATCATCGCCAACAGCAGAGTTCCCAGCGCTTCCATGGAGAACACCATCATGACCCACGACCGGGTGATCGGCTCCCGGCTCAGCTACTATTTTACGGATCCCGAGAGAGGGGATATCATTATCTTTTATTTCCCTGACGACATCACGGAGAAGACTTACTATGTAAAACGCATCATCGGTATGCCGGGGGAGACCGTGGATATCCGGGATGGCCATGTGTATATCAACGGCTCCGACACCCCTCTTGATGAGCCCTATATCCGGGAGGAGATGGAAACCCCTGTGGAACTCCACTACGAGGTGCCGGAAGGATGTTACTTTATGCTTGGGGACAACCGAAACTATTCCGCCGACTCCCGGTTCTGGCACAATACTTATGTCAAGAGAGAGAAGATCGTGGCCAAGGTACTGTTCCGGTATTTCCCGAGTATTGGGAAGATCCGGTAGGGCAGTCACTGTATGCCGCCGGGATCAGACAGATCAATAATACTAACTAAAAAAGAATGTTTTCAGGGATTACCCATGAAAACATTCTTTTTTTATAACAGTGCGGCGGTCTTTCATTTTCACATCACATATTGATAGATCATAACCATAACCGGCATGGTGATAATGCACAGCAGTGTGGTTGCCACGTTGATGGCGCTGGCATAATCCGCGTCTTTTCCATACACCTGGGCCATCTGGGTGATGGTGGAGGCAGATGGTGTGATGGTGGCCAAAAGGGTAATGAGGAGAATCGTCTCCCCCGCGGGAACCATGCCGGCCAGACCGGAAATTTTCAGCAGGAGGATATTTAAAAGGGGAAAACCCATGAGCCGCACAAAAATCATCATGGGCAGCTTCCGGTAAGCGGTCAGCTTCTTCAGATCCATGTTGCCGATGAGCATCCCGGTGACAATCATAGCGGCAGGGCCCACCATGCTCCCCACCGTGTCGACGGAATCCCGGAGCACTGCCGGAAGCTCTATGCGGCAGATAAACAGCAGGATTCCCACAAGGATGGAGATCATGTTCACATTGGTGACGATCTTCTTGATGTCAATCTTCTTTTCCCCGCACAGAACCATCTTCCCGTGGCTCCACAAAAGTATGAGCTGTACCGACAGGAAGGCGCTGGTGTAGATGATCCACTCCTTTCCCAACATGGCCGTCACAATGGGGATGATCAGGTTGCCGGCATTGGAATAGATGGCGGAATCCTTCTCCACCGGGTCCCAGCGCAGCGCCTTTCCCAGAACCGCTGTCACCGCGATCAGCACCACATGCACCAGCGCCGCGCCTATAAGCGCCAGCACCAGCCCGTCTCTTATCTCCTCCGTGTACTCCACCTGAAACGAGGAGATGATCACACAGGGCATCACCAGGTACAGTGTGACCACGGATATGCTCTTGCTGTCCTCCGCTTTCAAAACCTTGCTTTTCACCAGGGCCGCGCCCATAACCATGATGAGAAACAGGGACAATATTTTCTTAGCCAGAATAATCGCGATCATATCTTTTCCGCTCCCTACAGATGGGCAAGGAGGTCCCGCAGCACATTATAGCAGCTGTCAAAGGACTCAAGGTCCAGGCGCTCGTCAGGTGAGTGGACTCCTTCCGCCGTGGGGCCCATGGTGATAATGTCCATGTCCGGCCATTTACTCTTGGCCACCCCGCACTCTAATCCTCCGTGTACCGCTTTCTCCACCAAATCCTTTCCTGTACATCTCTTTACCGTCTCTCTCATGATCTCCCGCAGGGGGGAGTTCTCCTCATAGCCCCATGCCGGATACCTGCCTGTCTTTTCCTGGTCCATGCCATAGAGATTTCCCAAAATCTCCAGCTCTTCCTCCATCTCCTGGATATAAGACTCAAACGCGGACCGCATGGACACGGACACCTTTACCTGCTGCCCCTCTGTCTTTACGACCGCCAGATTCTCCGAGGCAATGGTGTGGTCCACGATGTTCACGTTCTTGTGGCGGGGTCCTGTGGGACAGATAAACAGAAAATCCGCCAGTTTATCGCTCTCCTCCTGGCTCCACACCTGTGTCACAGCAGCCTTCTCAAGGACAATGGTCAGCCCGCTGTCGCTGTAGCGCAGCTCTTCCTTTATCTGTCCTCCCAGCGCGGACACTATATTTCGCAGCTTTTCTTCCCCTATATCCGTGGAAAATTCCGCCCAGCAGTCTCTTGGGATAGCGTTATCCTTGGAGCCTCCGTCCATGGCTGACAAGGTAATGGCACCTTCCTTCCGGAATTCTTTCAGCATACGGGCACAGATCTTAAGGGCATTTCCCTTCTCCATGTGGATACAGCCGCCGGAATGTCCTCCATCCAGTCCCCCTATGGTCAGTCTGTACCCAGGCTTGTCCGCGTCTGCCCAGTGGACTTTCTGGATGCCGTTCCACCGGAGGCCTCCTGCAGCGGTGATCACGGTCTCTATGCCTCCTCCTCCTCCGTCTAAGTTGATATACCGCCGTCCCTTCAAATCTCCGGGTTCCAGGGCCAGGGCTCCATCCAGCCCGATCTCCTCCAGCACCGTAAACACACATTCCAGGGCCGGGTGAGACAGGGTATGATCCGCCAGGATGGCCAGCATATAGCACACTCCCGTTCCGTCGTCAGCCCCCAGAGTGGTGCCCCGGGCCCCAAGCCAGCCGTCTTCTATGTACAGCTCCAGTGGATCCTTCTCAAAATCATGGGTCGATTCCGGGGTCTTCTCGCACACCATATCCATGTGAGCCTGAAGCACCACCGCCGGATGGTCCTCATATCCCGGCGAGGCCTCCTTGTAAATGATCACATTGCCCATATCATACTGTTTGTACTTAAGCCCCTGCTTTCTGGCAAAATCCACCAGATAATCGCTGTACTGCTTTTCAAAGTAAGAGCCGTGGGGGATGGATGCCATCTCCTCAAAATACTTTTGGTGGGCTTTTGACCAGTCCAATACCTGTTTCATAGTTTTTATCCTCGCTTTTCGTATATAATGGATTTCTCCTTTAATCATACCCTATTTTTTTCACATGGGCAACCAATTCCGCATAAGGCAAAAAACATCGCGGCAGGGACTCTCCAAAGTTTCCCTGCCGCGTCTGCTTTATCTTATACGCCTGCTCATTATCCCAGATATTTTTTCAGGGCTTCCGCCTTATCCACTCTCTCCCAGGGAAGATCCAGGTCTGCCCTGCCGAAATGGCCGTAGGCAGCCGTCTGCTTATAGATGGGCCTTCTTAAATCCAGCATCTTGATGATCCCTGCCGGGCGCAGGTCAAAGTTCTCTCTGATGATCTCCACCAGCTTTTCATCGCTGACCTTCCCTGTGCCGAAGGTATCCACCATCACAGAGGTGGGCCGGGCCACTCCGATCGCGTAGGACAGCTGGATCTCGCACCTGTCCGCCAGACCCGCGGCCACAATGTTCTTGGCCACATATCTGGCCGCATAGGCAGCGGAACGGTCTACCTTGGTGCAGTCCTTGCCGGAAAAAGCGCCGCCGCCGTGGCGGGCATAGCCGCCGTATGTATCCACGATAATCTTCCTTCCGGTGACTCCGCTGTCCCCGTGAGGCCCGCCGATAACAAAACGGCCTGTGGGATTGATGAAAAACTTGGTATCCTTATCCACCATATCTTTTGGAAGAATCACGTCAAACACATGCTTTTTAATGTCCCTGTGGATCTGCTCCTGGCTTACATGCTCGTCGTGCTGGGTGGACAGCACCACCGCGTCCAAACGGACAGGCCTGCCGGCCTCATCGTACTCCACGGTCACCTGGGTCTTTCCGTCAGGCCGGAGGTAATCCAGGGTCTGGTCCTTGCGGATCTTTGTCAGCTGGAGAGCCAGCTTGTGGGCCAGGTCAATGGGATACGGCATGTACTCTTCTGTCTCATTGGTGGCATAGCCGAACATCATACCCTGATCTCCGGCCCCGATGGCCTCGATCTCCTGGTCGCTCATCTTGTTCTCCTTGGCTTCCAGGGCCTTGTCAACACCCATGGCGATATCCGCGGACTGCTCGTCAATAGCCGTGATCACGCCGCAGGTCTCACAGTCAAACCCGTATTTTGCCCTGTCATAGCCAATCTCCCTGACAGTCTTCCTGACAATCTTCTGGATATCCACATAAGCCTTGGTGGTGATCTCACCCATGACCATCACCAGACCCGTGGTCACTGCCGTCTCACACGCCACCCGGCTCATGGGGTCCTGCTCCAGCAGCGCATCCAGAATCGCGTCTGAGATCTGGTCGCACATCTTGTCCGGATGTCCCTCTGTTACTGACTCTGATGTAAATAACCGTTTTTCCATAACTTCATTTCCTCCTTCGAAAATTAAAGCAAAAGAAAAGTCCGTAGCTCGCGAACTCCGGACTTGATCATTACCCATCAAATCCTCTTATTGTTCGATTGCTCGCTCAGGTTGGCACCTTCCTTCCTCACCGCGGGGCGTAATTATCCTTGCGGGGTCCGGGGTTGCCGTGACTTCACAGATCCTTTGTATCTCCATCACTCTGAATAAGGGATATACGTACTTTTCAATTGTCTACAACATAAAAATTATAGCGAATTCTCTACAGGCTGTCAAGACTTAACTGATCTTTAACCGGAACTTCTGCGCGGCCTTGTCGGAATCCACTTTCTGGATCATGGCTCCCAGGCCTTTGAGCTTCTCCTCAAAATGCTCATAGCCCCTCTGGATATAGCCGATCTCATCCACCACCGTGCAGCCCTCAGCGGCAAGGCCGGCGATCACCAGGGCCGCCCCTGCCCGAAGGTCCGGAGCGTTGACGGAAGCGCCTGTAAAGCCTCTTACCCCGTCAATGATGGCCACATTGCCCTCCACCTTGATATTGCTGCCCATGCGGGCGAGTTCGTCTACATATTTGAACCGGTTCTCAAAAATGCCCTCGGTCACAATGCTGGTGCCGTTGGCCAGAGCCAGGGTCACTGCCATCTGAGGCTGCATGTCCGTAGGGAATCCGGGGTATGGCAGAGTGTTGATGTTGGTGTGTCTCTGGCGGGTCTTGCCCACCACCCGCACAGCGTCGTCAAACTCCACCACCTCACAGCCAATCTCCAGCAGCTTCGCGGAGATAGCCTCCAGGTGTTTGGGGATCACGTTTCTCACGGTCACATCTCCCCTGGTCACCGCCGCCGCGCACATAAAGGTGCCCGCCTCGATCTGATCCGGGATAATAGAATACTCGGTTCCGTGAAGCCTTCTCACCCCCCGGATCCTGATGATGTCCGTGCCCGCGCCCTTGATGTTGGCTCCCATGCTGTTGAGGAAGTTGGCCACATCCACCACATGGGGCTCCTTGGCCACATTTTCAATAATGGTCTGCCCCTCTGCCAGGGATGCCGCCATCATAATGTTGATGGTAGCCCCCACGGACACCTTGTCCAGGTACACATGGCTTCCTACCAGGTCAATAGCGTGGGCCACCACAGCCCCTCTCTCGATCTCCACCCTGGCACCCAAGGCCCGGAATCCTTTTAAGTGCAGGTCAATGGGCCTGCTGCCGATGTTGCAGCCCCCGGGAAGGGGAACCTGAGCGCTTTTATATTTTCCAAGAAGCGCCCCGATAAAATAGTAGGACGCCCGTATCCTTCGTATATACTCATCATCCACCTCAACCTCGTGGATATTTTTCGCGTTGATCTTCACAGTATGTCTGTCAATTCTGTCAACCGCCGCGCCGATTTCCTGGATGGCTTCCAAAAGCACATTGATATCCCTGACATCCGGAAGGTTCTCAATGAGAACATCCTCGTCTGTCATGATCGCGGCAGCCAAAATACCCAGCGCAGCGTTCTTCGCCCCACTGATCATAACCTCGCCCGCCAGTGGATTGCCGCCTTTCATAATATACTGTTCCATCCCCTACACCTCTATATATAATATTACAAACTATTTACATTTTTCTTTCGTTTAGGTAGATTATACCTTATGAAGGGGTGTGAGTCAACCCATCATTTCCCTCATAAGGTATTTCCAGAAAGGTTATGGGATGCGAGACAACTTTGGCCCCGGACAGGTTATGGCCCTCATTTTCCTGAAAAATCCGTAAAAACAGGTCAGTTTCCTATGTTTGCGGCACATATAAAATCATTTTTCCGTTCAGCAAAATACTGGGCCCCGTCGTTGAGTCCCATCTTCCAGGACTCCCCTGTAACGGGATTGAAGAGCGAAATATTGTACTGGTCAAAGCCGTTGATCAGCAGATACTGACCGTCTTCAATGTAGGCGAGAACCGGATAACCCTGGCCGATAAAGTACAGAACCTGGTTTAAGACGCACCCTCTCGCGTCCAGAAGCATCACCCCGTTGTCCAGTTCCATCTCCTCCGTAAATACACCCAGATTCCTGATAATGTCATAGGCCTCTCTCTGCGGATCCCGGATGGTGACAGCCGAGCCCCGGTTTACCCGGCTCCACAGAATCCTCTGATGCTCATCTGTCACCAGGCCCATGTCGTCATAGGCGGATTCCACCGCTTCCTGAAACTCTCCATAAATTCCCAAAAGCCGTCCCTGCCCGTAGGCATAGAACTTCATGCCCGGTGTCCGCACACTGGATTGCATCCCAAGGCTCTCGGAACCGTCGTAGGTGATCCTCTTGGCCACCGTCACCTTCACATCCCTGCTGCCGGTAACCTCGGAATCCAGCTGAATAAAATACAGCCTTCTCCTGATCTCAGAGGCAAACCAGCCTATTCCTTCCATATACGTGTCCTCGGAGGCCGTATTGCACACAATGGTGTCGTCATCCACATAGGTGTAGCTGTGCTCCCAATCCCTGATATACCGTTCCACATGGATCCTGGCGTGGTCCACCTGAACATTGGCAAGATAATATCCCTCTTTCTCATAGCGTGTCTGCAATTCCATGTTCCCGTCCACGATCTCCAGGGCATACATGGGCAGTGTCTCTGTCCGGCCGTTCAGGATCCATTCTGATCCCTTTCTTGCCAGGCCGTACACAAAATCCTCCTGTACAAATCCAAGACACTGGACAATATCTCCCTCCGGCGCGCGGATCTCCTGGGGTACCCCTGTGGCCAGATCAAACACATGGATGCCAGTGGACCCGTAGATATCTGTGCCATCCTGCCAGGCCACTTTCTCCCCGCCGCTGCTGATAGCGTAGTGTCCCTCCATAAGTCCGTCAGCCACCACCATATATTCATTGCTGGACAGGTCGATTCCGAAAATAGCCTGGTTCTGGAACAGGTATAGCATTCCGGACTGGCTGCAGTAGGAAAGGGTTTCTATGTCCAGCCGGATCTCGTCATAGGATTCCGTTGAGGGGATAAAAAACCGCTCTTCTATGGCCCCTGAGCTGTCGTATCTGCACAGGCTGATCCCCTGGAAACCTTCGTGCGGTCCCCGGTTCATATAGCCGTACACCAAAAAAAACATGTCCCCGTCATCGCTTACCGACACCACCTGGATATTGTGGCGGTCGTAATTGCTCCGCCCTTCTGTATCCGAGCCGCTCCTGAAGGAAAATACTTTCACTGCCCTGGCTTCACTCTGGTCATAGCACCACAGATCCCGGTTGTACACAAATCCCAGATACCGCCCCCCGGGGCTTTTTTTCAGCTGCACGGTCTCATCATTGCCAATGCCCAGCATAAGCCTTCTTCCTGAGAAAAGATCCCGTTCTCCGGAAAAGATCTGATTTGTCTTACGGTCAAAGGCCATCATATAAATCCTCTGGGAATTCCACCGCATGGTGTAATAGTCGTCCACATCATAGTACTCGGTCTCACCGTCCTCTGAAAGACGGCTGACCTGATACTGTACATGGATCTGCCCCATAATGCCGCTTAAGTCTTTCAGCGTAACCTTCATATCCCCCACCAGCCTAATGTCCAGTCCTGCCCAGGTCAGCTGGGAGAAGCTGGACTTGATGGTCACATGTCCCAGGGAAGAGTTGTCCGCCGTGCTGGAGCTCTCCAAATAGGTTACCAGATCCGTGGCCTGAGCGGGAGACAGGCTTTTTGTGGAAAACTCTCTGGCTAAGGCCATCATCTGAGGCCCATAGTCATAATCTGTCCACAAAATCCTGGTATAGTAGTGGAGAACCCCCTGGCCCTGAACCTCTATCATCAGGTCCATCAGATATTCGGTCTCCTTAGTCAGCAGGTTCTGGATGGGAAGCACCAGCCGGATCTCCTCCCCCGTATCCTCCCATTCTTCCACTGTAGTCCTCTCCACCAGCCTTTTTAGATCCATGCTCCGGATCTCGTACTGGACCGCCATGAGCTGGGTACCGCATCCCGCCACCCTTACCTTCAGCTGCCGGTCCTCCGGAAGAACGGTTATGGACTCTCTGGAAACCGTCTGACTCATCCCCTGCCGGTATGCCGCCAGACGGTTTTCCTCCCCCTCAAACATAGATACATATACCACCGGAAGGGTTGGATCCTCCATAACCGTGTACACTGCCTCCGACTGGTCCATGGCATTTTGTGCTGTTATAAAATAAATTCCCAATGCCGCCACAAACACGACGGCAAGGATCGTGATCCTCTTTATGATTCTGCCCATTATCAGAACTTCCTTTTTTCTGTTTTCTCCTATTGTAAATGCTAACCAGAAAAACTACAACTTAATCTTTTATGAACTATGAACCGTTCAGATAAGTTGTTACCGTTCACAGGTGCCCTGTGAACGCAACAGCATATGCCCATTTAAAATCGCCAGCGGCGCTTGTTTAGAACCGACCGAAACGGAGTGTAGAGGGGGCATATGCTTTGCTTCCATAACGGTATTGGCCCATGATTGATCAGTCATGGAGTGAACAGTAACGATCAGCAGGATCCGGAGCGGCACCTTCTTCTCTGAAGCTCATTCATCAGAAGCACCTTAATGATATCCGGGATCCAGCCTCCCGGCGGGTCTTGGGGCGGACGAGGGCCCGGCGGCGGACCCCAACCCGGACCGGGCGGCGGGCCCTGGGGCGGGCGGGGGCCTGGCGGCGGACCCCAACCCGGACCGGGCGGCGGGCCCTGGGGCGGGCGGGGGCCTG
>CAJUSJ010000069.1:0-5618 GCA_910588865.1 uncultured Lachnospiraceae bacterium | reverse complement strand
GCGGTATAGATGGCGGGCCCCAACCCGGCAGCCCTACGGGCGGACGGGAACCTGGCGGCGGGTTCCCTCCGGGACGGTTCTCCATAAGATCCATTTCCTGCCCGACACTCTGCTGTTGTATCTCTTTAGGCGGGTCCCCGGCCTCGTATATCTCCATCTGCCGCTCCTCCTCTGTCCATCCTCCGGGCCTTTCCTCCTGTTCACCTTCCTGCCATTGGTCAGAAAGACTCTGACAGATGATCTGGCAGGTTCTGTCGATCATCACCGCATCCGGATACTCGTCATAAATGGGGCTTCCCGCATAATCCATGGCATCGCACTGTCTTGCCACATATTTCTGAAGTTCCTTTATCCGCCTGGGATACATCCCCTGAAAATACTCCATATCCCGGCCTGTGTTGGCTGCCGGGTCCTGCTTCTCTTTCCATTGGGGAGAATAGGTTGTCATAAACTTCTCCTGTTTTTCTTTACTTCATTCTATGCGGCTGTGCCTGTCTAAAATCCTCACTTTCCTGTAAGCTTCCGCAAACCCGTTTTCGCGCGGGGGCTGCCGCGAGAAGAGGAATCCACATAAATCAAGCAGGGGTTGCCCTTCCCTCTACTCGCCGTGCCAGGACGGGGCCGCCTTAGCGTCCATATTCCTCTCCGCCCCGTGTACATAAGAAAGCCGCGTCAGCATATCCCCTGACGCGGCAATCCCTGCCCTGCAATTTATGACAATCTCTCCGGATAAACCCCTTGGGCTATGAGAGACCTTAAAGAATCCACCACTGCCTGCTTGTCCTCCTTATATGTAACCCCGAACCATTTATCAGGAGTCTCCAGGACCTTCACTTTGGCCCTTCCCTGCTCCACCAGCTTATCAATGATCTTAGGCAGCAAGTACTCAGACTTCAGATCTCCCTCCTTAAGAGATGATAAAAACTCCGGGAAGCCCTTCTCCAGCTCATCTAAGAAGGAAGCCGGAAGGCCCCACATGTTCATGGATACCGGACAATCTATGGTTAAAGAAACCGGATTGCCCTGTTCATCAGACGCCTTTAACTGGTCGCCGGCCTTCTGGATATCATAAGTCTCTGTCACGGTCTCCAGATAGCCATCCGCTCCTACCCTGCACACTCCTCGGGTAACTCCGCCGTTCTCGCTTAAGGTATTGACCAGCATAAATCCGCCCATGCACAGGTCATAAACCTCTGCCTCCTCATCCATCTCATTTACCATGTAATCGTGGATCTTCTTAAAACCTTCTTTTCCATAATAATCGTCCGCGTTGATCACAATGAACGGACCATCCACCAGGCCCTTCACACTGAGAACCGCCTGACCGGTGCCCCACGGCTTGGTTCTGTCCCCTGGCTTCTCAAACCCCTCTGGCAGGTTATCCAGCTCCTGGAAGGCATACTCCACATCCGCGATCCTCTCGATCCTGCTGCCGATGACTTCTTTAAAATCTTTCTCCAGATCCTTTCGAATGATAAACACGATCTTGTTGAAACCCGCTTCCAGGGCATCGTGGATGGAGTAGTCCATGATGATCTCTCCGCCCGGCCCCACTGGCTCCAACTGTTTGATGCCGCCTCCGAACCGGCTTCCGATCCCTGCCGCCATGATCACTAGTGTTGTTTTTTTCATAATAGAACCTCCCGCTTGCCAGCCAACTGCTGTTTATTATGTGTATTTCTGAAAGTATATCATATTATATACGAAAAGGCAAATTATCTATCCGCCTTCCCAGAAAATACTATATCTTTTGCTGCCGGGACGATCCACCATATAGATCAGGCCTTCACTGATTCTTTTTCATGTCCCGTCTCCACACTATATCAGCCGCTTTCACAAAAGGCGTATAAATAAGAAAACCAACTGCCAGAATAACGATTTGGACAAGAACAGCTTTTACAGAGCCATACGCCAAGAAACCATTGAGAAAAACAGGAAGTCCCCAGGGAACCGATACATAATTACATGTTAAGAAACCAGTGGTACATGCTAGAAAAGAAATTATCGCCGCCGCACATCCTGACAAGATAAAGGGAACACACAGCAAAGGGTTAAGCACGATTGGAAGTCCAAAGATCATCGGCTCATTGACACCAAAAATTCCTGGTACAAAAGACAATTTTGCTATAGCTCGATAATCTTCTCTCTTGGAAAAAGCTAAAATAGACAGAATCAGGGACATAGTAATTCCAGAACCTGTCATCGTAATAAACACTACCCAAAGCGCGCCTGTAAACGGCTCGGTAGGCGTCATACCCGCTTCAATTAAAGAGATATTAGTCGCCAAAGCCGCCGCGGTAATCGGGCTTCTCAATGGCGCGATTAGCTGATTTCCATGAATACCGACACACCAGAAAAGCAGTGAGGTAAAAGTCAAGGCTACAGCACCAAATGGAGTATTGACAACCGCCTGAAGGGGAACCTGAACCACTGTGTAAATAATATTTGTAAGATACATACCAGTTGCGGCCTTTACACCGGATCCCACACCAGCGATCCCAAATAACGTGATCGCTACAGGGATCAGGTTATTAAACGTAGTCGCAATATTTGCTGGCACCTGTTCTGGCATTTTAATCTTGATCTGCTCTATTTTGGTCAAACGAAAAAGTATCTCTGACGCCAAAATAGATATGATAATAGCTGTAAACAGTGCCTCAGAATCTGTTGAACAGGAAGGGAGCACCTTACTTACCTCGGCAACGGCATCCCCATTCTTTACAGTAGTTGACAAAGGGGACACTGAGAGATAGGCCGTCAGGCATGTCAGCATGCTGGTCATTTCATTAACATGGTTTTTCTGTCCATATAAATATCCCATCAAAATGGCAACCATCAGAGCAAGCAAGTTCATAGTTACATAATTTACTGTAGAAAAAACAGGACTTAAAGCTGCCAGCCACGCAAATGCGGACACTTTTGCCAATCCGGTCGATGTGCTACATAAAATTGTATTAAACAGTGTCGCAAAGGAACCTACAATAACAAAACCCATAGTCCCCACAAATGTATTTTTAATAACACTTAAATGTTTATTTCCATCGCAGACTGCCGCAACCGCCGATAAACGATCCGTCATTTTATCCATCATACTCATCTTTCTATCTCCTTAAACAGATTTTTCGCGTTTTGTTCCTGTTTTGTCAGTAAACTTTCTAAAGATTCTCCCACACACACAACATTTCTATACAATTTACTCCTTTCCGCTTTTCTTGACAAGCTTTTTTATTTCCTTTAGAATAAGAAAAAAAGCCCTGGAATGTTACAACAGTTTTAAACAAACTGTTGGAATTCCAACACTTCATCAGATTGTGTCAAAAGTGGAGAAAATGTCATGAATACACAGAATGATAAACGTTCCTTAATGACCAAAAAGAAGATGGCAGACGCATTGCTTCTGCTTATGAAGAAAACTCCAGTCTATCAGATCAGTGTTCAACAGCTTACTCGAACCGCGGATATTAACCGGAGTACATTTTACTATTACTATGACAATATTTTTGAACTTTTAAAAGAAATAGAAACGCGTTTCTTTGAAGAGCTTGAGTCTGCCCTGGATTCCCACATGATCCAGAAAAAAAGTGATGCCAGCTATCCTTATGCGGCCGCCATCTTCCGTCACATCGGAAAACACCAAAAATTTTATATGCTTATGCAAGGACCTACAGGAGATCCCCATTTCAATCAGCAATTTAAACAATTTTTAAACAGGAAAAGAATCATTAATTATCATATTATGGATTCAAAAAATTGGGATATTTTTTGGGCTGATAAAGAAACCGACTCTTTTCGCAATGAATTTCTGAACTATGGATTAATTGGAATGATCGATTTCTGGCTTTCCAGCGGCATGAGACAGACTCCCGAGGAGTTGTCGCGAATGTATGCCGGGTGGTTTACATCCGTAGTACAATTTTCTATTCATGTCGAAATCCCCTTTTAGCACCCTGTCATATTTTCTCAACCGCGGGCAATCAAGTAGGGGAGGTCCTTCGCCCTACTCACCCGCGCCGGGGCGGGGCCGCTTTAGCGGCCATATTCCTCTCCGCCCCGTACGCGTCAAAAAAACAGGCCCGCCGTTTTTCCCGGCCGCGGCCTGTCTTTTTTATATCTTATTTTCTTGATCCTGTCATTCTTGCTACTGCTTTGCCGACAGACGCGTCAGCGCCCTCTTGAGAGCCATCTTGGCCCGCAGCACATCAATCTCTGCCTGATTATCTTTCAGTCGGCGTTCCGCCCGGATCCGGGCTTCCTCGGCCCGCTTCACATCGATCTCCTCCGGCCACTCTATAACCTCAGCCATGATGGTGATCTCCTGAGCCAGAATCTGGATAAAGCCTGTATGGAGGGCTGCCCGTCTGACGCCGGAGGTCTCGTGGATCTTTAAAACTCCAGGCGACACAATGGCTGTCATGGGGATATGGTTGGCGTAAACGCCGATATCTCCCTCTGTGGTGGACAGTTCCACCATGGTGGCCTCACCCTCATAGAAGATCCTCTCCGGAGTGACGATCTTTAATTTAAACATATCAGCCATGTTCTACCCTCCTATTTCACGCGGGCAAGAACATCATCAATATTACCTGCATTCAGGAAATAGCCTTCCGGAATATCGTCATGTTTACCGTCCAGGATCTCCTTAAAGCCCTGGATGGTCTCGCTTAAAGGAACATACCGTCCGTCATAGCCAGTAAACTGCTCTGCCACGAAGAATGGCTGAGACAGGAATCTCTGCACCTTTCTCGCGCGGGATACGGTCAGCTTGTCATCCTCAGAAAGTTCATCCATACCAAGCATGGCGATGATATCCTGAAGCTCTTTGTACTTCTGCAGCACCTGGATAACCCTCTGGGAAACCTCATAGTGCTCCTCACCGACCACTCTGGGATCCAGGATCCTGGAGGTGGACTCCAGCGGATCCACTGCCGGGTAAATACCAAGCTCCACGATGGAACGGCTCAGAACCGTAGTCGCGTCCAGATGGGCGAATGTGTTGGCCGGAGCCGGGTCCGTCAAGTCGTCGGCCGGCACGTATACTGCCTGTACAGAGGTGATGGAGCCGTTCTTTGTGGAAGTGATACGCTCCTGAAGCGCGCCCATCTCTGTCTGCAGGGTAGGCTGATAACCTACGGCTGAAGGCATACGGCCAAGAAGCGCGGACACCTCAGAACCTGCCTGGGTAAAACGGAAAATATTATCAATGAACAGCAGCACGTCCTTGCCGCCTTCATCACGGAAATACTCGGCCATGGTAAGACCTGTCAGGCCTACACGCATACGTGCCCCCGGGGGCTCGTTCATCTGGCCGAATACCATGGTGGTCTTGTTGATAACGCCGGAATCGGTCATCTCGTGGTACAAGTCATTACCCTCACGGGTACGCTCGCCTACGCCGGTAAATACAGAATATCCGCCGTGCTCTGTGGCGATGTTGCGGATCAGCTCCTGGATCAGTACGGTCTTACCTACACCCGCGCCGCCAAACAAACCGATCTTACCGCCCTTCTGATAGGGGCAAAGCAGATCTACGACCTTGATTCCTGTCTCCAGGATCTCTGTCTCCGTAGACTGCTCCTCAAAAGTAGGCGCTTTTCTGTGGATGGGAAGATGCTTCTCCA
>CAJUSJ010000068.1 GCA_910588865.1 uncultured Lachnospiraceae bacterium | reverse complement strand
AGATTGCAAACTATTTTACTATTTCTCATGCTTCTATATCGTATCATCTGCAAAGGTTAGAACAGAGTAATCTTGTTACGGTTGAAAGGTTAGGGCGATATAAAAAATACAGGTTGAACAAGGGAGCCTTTGAGGGAATTTCCCTTTGGTTAAGCAATTTAATTTCGACTGAGAACCGACAGGAGCGTTTACAGTTCCTGGGGCATTTCCGGCCAGAGGACTTAACTGTTACACTGGAAAGAGAACCAAACAATACGTTTGATGACAACTCTATCCGAATAGTGATACCAGGTAAAAGCCTCCCTGGTGAGGATCATCGGCGGCTATGCCCACAAAGAGAGCTATGGAGCCCTGATCAATATCGCGGTTCAGAAAAAGGTGGTGCTGATGAAATATCGTATTGAATACACAGGAGGCCGTTGCGGCGACCTTGCGGATAACCGCCAGGAGCCGCTCAGAATGGCTTTCTGGAGATGTAAGAGGAATTCAGACCATGGAGGGAGCAGAACTGGGAAACCAGATTATGAATATTTCCCAGATAAAGCAGATACATGTCAGGGCTTTCTATTGGATTTTTCCCGGATTCAGAGGCGAATGGAAGAGGTGCGGGAGTATATAAGAATAGGATAAATTATACCGCTGCCAGAAAAAAGACTGGTGGCGGTTTTTTTTTCGCAAAAGGTGCAAAGTTGAGTTTTTGAGATAATTATAAATCTTGAAAGCTTCTGGTTTCTAAGGAATTCACCAAATTGTCAAAAAATATTAGCACTCACCTCTTGACATTGCTAACAACATATGTTATATTTCAGATAGAACAAATAAAACATATCTTTCGACAACCTGGCAGAAGGCGCGGAGCAAAGCGTGCCGATTCTGTAATTAAGGGAGGAATCAACATGAATATCAATAAATTTACCCAGAAATCCATGGAAGCGGTTCAGAACTGTGAGAAGCTGGCCTATGAACACGGCAACCAGCAGCTGGAGCAGGAACATCTTCTGTACAGCCTGCTGACCCTGGAAGACAGCCTGATCTTAAAGCTGATCACCAAGATGAACATTTCCCCGGAGATGTTTACCAATGAGGCGGCCCAGGCGGTGAACAGGCTGACCAAGGTCAGCGGCGGCGGACAGCTCTATGTGAGCAATGATTTGAATAAGGTACTGGTCAGCGCCGAGGATGAGGCCAAGGCCATGGGGGATGAGTATGTGTCTGTGGAGCATCTGTTCCTGTCCATGATCAAGCAGCCGGATAAGACCATCAAGGAGATGTTCCGCCAGTACGGCATCAACCGGGAGACCTTTCTTCAGGCCCTGACCACGGTGAGAGGCAACCAGAGGGTGGTCAGCGACAACCCGGAGGCCACCTATGATACCCTGGAGAAGTATGGATACGACTTAGTGGAGCGGGCCAGGAACCAGAAGCTGGACCCGGTCATCGGCAGGGATGGGGAGATCCGCAACGTGGTCCGGATTCTGTCCAGAAAGACCAAGAACAACCCGGTTCTCATCGGTGAGCCCGGTGTAGGCAAGACCGCTGTGGTGGAGGGGCTGGCCCAGAGGATCGTCCGGGGCGACGTGCCCGAGGGGCTGAAGGATAAGAAACTGTTTGCCCTGGACATGGGAGCCCTGGTGGCGGGAGCCAAGTACCGGGGAGAGTTTGAGGAGCGTCTGAAAGCTGTCCTGGAAGAAGTCAGGAAGAGCGACGGTCAGATCATCCTGTTCATCGACGAGCTGCACACCATTGTGGGAGCGGGGAAGACGGAAGGCTCCATGGATGCGGGTAATATGTTAAAGCCCATGCTCGCGAGAGGAGAGCTTCACTGTATCGGCGCCACCACATTGGATGAATACAGAAAATATATTGAAAAGGATGCGGCTCTTGAGCGCCGGTTCCAGCCCGTGATGGTGGAGGAACCCACTGTGGAGGATACCATTTCTATCCTGAGGGGGCTGAAGGAGCGGTACGAGGTGTTCCACGGGGTCAAGATCACGGACTCGGCCCTGGTGTCCGCGGCCATGCTTTCCGACCGGTATATTTCCGACCGTTTCCTGCCGGATAAGGCCATTGACCTGGTAGATGAGGCCTGCGCTTTGATCAAGACGGAACTGGATTCCATGCCCACGGAACTGGATGAACTGTCCAGGAAGATCATGCAGATGGAGATTGAGGAGGCGGCGTTAAAGAAGGAGACCGATCATCTGAGCCAGGACCGCCTGGAGACTCTCCAGAAGGAGCTGGCGGAGCTTCATGACCAGTTTGCCGCCAGGAAGGCCCAGTGGGAGAATGAGAAGAATTCCGTGGAGAAGCTGTCTGTTCTGAGAGAGGAAATTGAGGCCACCAACCGGGAGATCGCCCAGGCCCAGCAGGAGTACGATTTAAACAGGGCCGCTCAGCTTCAGTACGGAAGGCTTCCGGAGCTGAAGAAACAGCTGGCTGAGGAGGAGGAGAAGGTGAAGAACCAGGATTTAAGCCTGGTGCATGAGAGCGTCACGGACGACGAGATCGCCCGCATCATCTCCCGGTGGACCGGGATCCCGGTAGCTAAACTGACGGAAAGCGAGAGAAGCAAGACCCTTCATTTAGATGAGGTGCTGCACCGCAGGGTGGTGGGGCAGGACGAGGGCGTGGATAAGGTGACAGAGGCCATTATCCGGTCCAAGGCAGGCATTAAAGATCCCACAAAACCCATTGGTTCGTTCTTGTTCCTTGGCCCCACAGGCGTAGGCAAGACGGAACTGGCAAAGGCGTTGGCGGAGAGCCTGTTTGACGATGAGGCCAACATGGTCCGCGTTGATATGAGTGAGTACATGGAGAAGCATTCCGTGGCCCGTCTCATCGGGGCGCCTCCAGGATATGTGGGTTACGATGAGGGAGGACAGCTGACAGAGGCTGTCAGGAGAAAGCCCTACTGCGTGGTGCTTTTTGACGAGGTGGAGAAGGCCCACCCAGATGTGTTCAACGTGCTTCTGCAGGTACTGGACGACGGCCGGATCACCGACTCCACAGGCAAGACCGTGGATTTTAAAAATACCATCATCATCATGACCTCCAACATTGGCTCCCAGTATCTTTTGGACGGCATCGACGTTCAGGGGAACATCACCAAGGAGGCGGAAGATATGACCATGGGTGAGCTGAGGGCCCATTTCAGACCGGAATTCCTGAACCGCCTGGACGAGATCATCTTGTTTAAGCCTCTGACCAAGGACAACATCGGAAATATCATCACCCTGATGATGGATGACACTAACAGAAGGCTCGCGGACCGTGAGATCCGTGTAGATCTGACAGACAGCGCCAGGACATTTGTGGTGGAACATGGCTACGACCCGGTTTACGGGGCAAGGCCTCTTAAGAGATATCTGCAGAAATATGTGGAGACTCTGGCGGCAAAGATTATTCTCCAGGATCAGGTCAGGGCCGGGGATACCATTGTCATCGACACGGCGGACAATGGCAGAGAACTGGCCGCCCGGGTAGAGGCCGCTGGGTAACCGGCGATTTGCTGATTCCCCATCCATTATTTCACGCGGCCCGGGAAGACCCGCTTTTAGCGGTGTCTTCCCGGGCTATGTTTTCGCGGGCTGTATTTATTATGGCTATTTTTGCCGCGGTATGGTATGATTGGCACAGGCGTTATTCAGGAAGGTCCGGAAAAAAAGGAGGTTTTTGACGGCTTGTCCCGAATAATGAAAAAAACGGGAATTATTACAGATAAAGACAGAGGTGCCATATGCGGATATCAAGCAGATTTACCATTGCCGTTCATGTTCTCATATGTATTGAGACATTCAAAAATGATTATAAAGTTACAAGTGAGTTTCTCGCGTCAAGTGTGAATGTAAACCCTGTTGTCATAAGGCGGTTGCTGCTGCAGCTGAAGAAAGCGGGTCTGATTAATGTTAAGAGGGGAAGCGGAGGGGCGGATATAGAAAAACCTTTGGACAGGATCACATTATTAGATGTGTATAACGCGGTGGAGTGTGTAGAAGAAGGGAGCCTTTTTCACTTCCACGAAAGCCCTAATCCGCTTTGTCCTGTGGGGAAAAATATTCATGCGCTTTTAGACGGGAGACTGGAAGACATTCAGAAGGCAATGGAAAAAGAGATGAGTTCAGTCACAATCCAGGATATTATGAGTGACGCGGAAAGGTTAATAAAGATATAAAATACCCCGGGGCCCTGTTTGGCAAAGGGGCCCCGCTGGCGGTGTTATACAGCACGCTATTCCTTTTTCCGGATTTTCATTTAAACTTTTATAAGGTGTAATTTGCGATAACGCGATTTGCGGCAAACTCATTATATCATTTCCCCTTTCAGCCAGCAGATCAAACAAGCGGATTTCTAAATCCGATTTTTGGGCAGCGCTCTGTATTCCTTTGGTGTCATGCCTGTTGTTTTTTTAAATACATGCCTGAAATATTGTACATCATGTATTCCCACCTTTTTGGCTATGTCTGCCACTTTTAAATCCGTTTCAGACAGCAGACTCTTTGCCGCGTCTACCCGCTCTCCGGTGATAAACTCACGAAGGGAAATCCCCATTTCTTTCTGGAAAGAACCGCTTAAATAGTTAGGGTTCACATTAGCGTACGCGGCTACGTCGGAGAGGGCGATGTCCTCGGCAAAGTGAAGTTTAATGTAATAGATGGCATAGAGCGTCAGCTCCTGATAGGAACCATGGTTCTGGGCAATGGCGCAGAGCCGCTCCAACACATTCCACAAAGCCCGGGCGCACTGGTCAATGGAGAGGTAGGAAGTCATATCGCAAAGCTGTTCCAGGTTCACTCCTGTAAGGCCCCGGGCGGTACAGCGCAGTTCCAGCATATGTTTACAGTAAGATAAAGCGTCCTGGAGCAATGTCCATTGATAAGCCTTTCTTACAGTATTCAAAAACAGGGAATCAAACTGTTTCCGGCAAAGAGATGTGCTGCCTTTATCCAGGGTCTGCTTCAGCTGGCGGCATTCCCCCATGACAATCCGGTAGTCCGCTTTGTTGCGGAGCCGGGTTATCTTCTCTGATGTCAGCACTTCTGGTTTCATATGAAAATAGCCCAGATCATTGAGCTTTCTGGTTTCAAGATACCCTTCTCGGATGTCTGTGTAGCCGTGAAGTTCCCTGGACAGGGCGGTAACATTGCAGTAGCGGGCATCACCGCGGAATATCTCCTGATCATAGATGGCCTGCCCTATGGTGTTGATGGTTTCCGCCAGTTCCAGAGGGGGGCATCCGGGGCTGCCGCCGGAAGAGAAGATCACAGCCATCTGCTTGATGTCTTCCTCCATAACCATAAATACATTGGCCTGGTATCCTTGCTGTTCCACCAGATTTTCAACCTGGAGGCGGTACCGGTCATAGATATTAAGATAATCTTCCGCCTCATACCCATAGACTCCGTAGTAAACCAGTTTTTTCAGTCCTGTCAGGCAAAACCAGAATTGTTTTAAAGAAAAGGAAAGTTCCAGCTGCCACATCTTCAAGTGACGCTTCATGATCTTTTCAGGATGGCTGGTGAGACACTCATTAAGGCCCATGGTGTAAAAATATCCGGTGTTGGCTTGAATATTGGTAACTTTCGCCTTATCAGGATCGCCGCCGAAATAAGGAGCTCGGTTCATATGGTTATTTTCCTTCTTATAAAAAAAATCCCTTTTCTCTGAAAAGCAGATTTGTTTCAGGGCATGTGAAATTTATCCGTCTTGTCAATCTTATCACAAATTCTGTATAATGAAAATGATCATTTTTACATATAAGGAGGAAAAAAATGAGAAAAAGAATCTTTTCCCTGTCACTTGCGGTGGTCATGGTTTTCTTAAGTCTGGCGGGCTGCTCACAGACCGGCCAGGAAGCCGCCCAGGCCCCTGTCCAGGACTCAACCCAGGCTTCCACCCAGGTTGAGACAGAAGCCCCGTCCGCTCCGGCTGAGACTGCCGGGCCCGATACAAATTATACTTATGCCGATACGATCGCCTGGGATGGCCAGTATGATGTAGTGGTGGTAGGATTTGGCGGGGCCGGAGCTGTGGCATCGGCTACTGCCGCTGATGAGGGGGCCCGTGTTCTTCTGGTGGAGAAAGCCCCGGAAGGCCATGAGGGCGGCAATACCCGTGTCTGCGGCCAGATGTTCGCCTATGGAGCGGAAGACGAGGAGGGGACTTATGAGTATTACCAGGCGCTGGCCGGCGGTCATTCTATTCCTGAGGAGCTTCTGCGGGTCTACACCGAGAATGTGGCTCACATGTATGATGTGATGGAAGAACTTACAGGCATCCCCAAGAGCGAATATTTTGACTGGACAGGAAGCATACTGGGTTCCATGTCTCCGGAGTATCCGGAATTTCCCAACGCGGAAAAAATCAGCCTGAATGCCCTTCATGAAGGTTTCAGCGACGGTTTCCTGTGGCAGACTCTCAGGGGCCTGGTTACGGACCGGAGCGACAAGATTGATGTGTGGTTTGAATCCCCGGCCACCCATCTCATCCAGGACCCACAGACCAAGATCATTCTGGGCGTCCAGGTGGAGAGAGACGGCAATGTATTAAATATCCGGGCTGACAACGGTGTCATCCTGGCCACCGGCGGATTTGAAAATGACCCGGAGATGGTGGCGAACTATCTGGGACTTTCCGATTATGTTGTCTGCGGAGGACTTTACAACACAGGTGACGGCGTGCGTATGGCCCAGGAGGTGGGAGCCGACTTATGGCATATGGAAGCCTACGAAGGAATCGGCAGTATGGCCGGAACTTCTGTTTCCATTCCGGATGAGTACGCTTCAGGTACTACCACCATTGCCGGAAACGGCGGCATTATCCTTGTAGGAGGAGACGGAAGACGCTATCTCAATGAGGGTGAGACTTCCCGCCATGGACATGTCAGGCTCAGCGATGCCTGGGTCAATGTGCGCCGTCCGCTCAGGTCTTTCATTATTTGCGAAGAGACCGTATATCAGGCAAATGCCAGTAAAATTCAGGACTACGCGCTGAATGTCCAGCATGCCGGCAGCATAGAGGAACTGGCAGAACTCATTGACGTGGACCCTGAGTCCTTATCCGCGACAGTGGAGCGGTTTAACGGCTTTGTCAAAGACGGATATGACCCCGAATTCGGCAGGGACGCGGCTACCATGGCCCCGATAGCTGGTGTCAGCTTCTATGCCATTGCCGCCAGCGCCAATGTTCTGAACACCCAGGGCGGTCCCCGGCGTGACGAGAATGCCCAGGTTCTGGGTCTGGACGGGCAGCCCATTCCCCACCTTTATTCCGCGGGCGAACTTGGGGGCATGACCGCTTTCCAGTATCAGGGCGGCGGCAATATCGCTGAGTGCGTTATCTTTGGAAAGATTGCGGGCAAGAACGCCGCGGCGGCAAAGGAAGCTCTTCCTGTTTATGAGGTTCCCCAGAGCGTAGAGTCTCCTCTTACCTATACACCGGGAGCGGAAACGGATTTAGGAGGCAGCGTGGATGTAGCTCTGGCTGAAGGCGAGTACCTGGGCGTAAGCCACAGCGGCATGGGCGGTGACCTTTATGTGAAGGTGACAATGGATGGAGACAATATCGCCAAGGTGGAGGTTGTGGACCACAAGGAGACCGACGGAATCTCTGACCCGGCCATAAGCCAGATCCCCGAGGCCATTGTGGCGGCAAACTCCGCCGAAGTGGACAGCGTTTCCGGCGCTACCATTACATCCAATGCCATTAAAGAAGCGGTAACAGATGCCTTGAATCAGGTGAAATAGTACAGACTGTCGCGTTTATCTGTGAAAACAGGAACCGAATCCCTCAGAGAGCTGTCTCTGGGGGATTCGTTTTGCTGATATGACCAATTTGCTCAATCTCCTGTATTGGGGATTAGGGGCATCAGCGCTGTGTTTCGTCATATGGAATTCTGCCCGGAGAATAACCATTAGATTTCGAAATCAGGAATGCTTCCCTAAGATAATCAATATGTTTGGATCTTGCTTTATTCGAAGTGATAATATATTTAGATGTAACAATTGACATTACAATTGAAAAGTGTTAGAATAATTGTATCAATAAACATTACAACAAATATACGGAGGTAAAAAACTATGGCAAATTTCAGCAAGGTCAATGCGGCGCGGGACGAGAGGACAGAACTTCATGACAAACTCTCTTTAACAGGGGCAGAAGTAAGCATTAACAATCTGCCGGCGGGAGCCAGTGTGCCTTTCATCCATTCTCATAAAAACAATGAAGAGATTTACGTTGTTCTCGCGGGAAAGGGGAAAGCTGTTATTGACGGAGAAGAAGTGGAGCTTGGGACCGGCGACTGGGTCCGTGTATCCCCTGCCGGAAAGAGACGGTTTTTCGCGGCAGAGGATTCCGGAATCAGTTTCGCGTGTATTCAGGTGAAGGAGAATTCTCTTGAAGGCTATACCGCGGACGACGCGGTAGTTGAGAATTAGATAATGTTATAGGGTATTTTACGGGGCATCAGTCAGAAATGGCTGGTGCCTGTTTTTTGAATATATGTCCGGTTGTCAATTCCGCGGCAGCTACCAGGGCAGCTAAAATCCCGCAGCAGATATTGCTGACAGCCATGACGATCCCCACGCTGTAATTTCCAAGATCTGTAAAATGCTGTAATGCCCAAAGTACAGGTATGCGGAACACAAACAGGCGGCAGATGTTCATGAACAGGGTCAGCCTGGTCTTTCCGAACCCGTAAAGAAGGCCCATGACAGCGGCGTTGATTCCAAGAGGGATGGCGCCCATGGCCTCGAACCGGTAGATCATGGCGATCATCCCGGCAAATTCCTGGTCGCCCTTGGCGAAAAAGCGGGTCAGAGGTCCCAGGGATAAAAGGCAGGTTCCCATGATCCCGGCACCAATGGCCATGTTGATCCCAAGGGTCCACCAGAACGCCTTCAGGGCCCGGTCCGGTTTCTGGCCTCCCAGATTTTGGCTGATGATGGCGGCGGCTCCTTCCTGAAAGCCGTCCTGGGGCATGGTGGTGATGCCGCCGATATTGTTGGAGATGCCCAGAGCGCCTACGGTCAGGGAACCGTACACAGTGCTCATGGAGTTGACCACCACTTTGCCAAGGGAAAAGGCGATCTTTTCCGCGACAACAGGGATGGACAGGGACACCATGGGAACAGCCACTTCCCGTTTAAATGAGATGGCTTTCGGGGAGAATCCAAAAGCGCTGTCCTTTCCTCTCATGTTGACCACAGCGGCCAGGAACAAAAGGCTTTGGGAGAGGATGGTGGCTATGGAGATCATCTGGATCCCGCCCCGGAGCCCGTATACAAACCAGGCGGTGAGCCCCAGCTTTGCCAGGATCACAGCCAGATTGAGGCCCAGGATTCTGCGGGAGTTGCCTCTTGCCCTCTCCACGGCTATGTAGACATTGTTGAGAAACAGGATCACCAGGCTGAACAGTTCCAGGATAAAGTAGGAAGCCCCTTCCCGGATAAATTCCTCCGGGGTGTTCATGAACCGGAGAAAGGGGACTGTGTTTGGCACGAGGAGGAGTAAAAGTCCTCCCCCTAAAGCGCCGCACAGAGCGAACATGGTGCTGACCCTCTTTCTGACCAGGTCCATGTCCCCTGCCCCGTAGGCCTCGCTGACCTTTATGCTGGCCCCCACTGCCAGGCCGCCTCCCAGGGCGGAGAACATCATGTTGATCTGGGACAGATAGGCCACCGCAGACACAGCGGAGGGGCTGATGTGGGCGGCCATCATGGAGTCCAGGATTTTAAAAAGCTGGTTCAGGCTCTGGTACAGGGCCAGGGGGAGGCTTACATGCAGAACTACCTGCCACACAGGCCCGTTGAGGGAAAATTCACGGAACGCCTGATCTTTTTCTGAAAGTGTTGTCTTCATCAAGATGACCCTCTCTGTCTGAGACTTTGAAACTGAGACTGTGAAATGGAGCTGCCGGGAAAATTTAAGGAGTGACGTTCCACAGGATATCCCGGTTCACGGTCCGGTAGAACAGCTCACGCACCTGGTCCCGGTCTGTTGTCTGTCCAAGGATCCACATCAGCTTGGTGACAGTGGCTTCCAGGGTCATGTCGTAGGATTCCAGAAGACCGAACTCGTATTTGATGTTCCGCCCCACCTCGTAAATGGACATGTTGCTTCCCTCATTTGTCACCTGGGTGGTCATGACCACGGTTTTGCCCAGGGAGATCCATTTTTCCACCACAGAGTAGTAGCCGCCGGTCTCGTAGTTGGGCAGTCCGCCTACGCCGAAGGACTCGATGATCACCCCGTCATAATGCTGGGCCATATAGTCCAGGACCGAGGCATCCATGGAGGGGATGAGTTTTAAAAGCCCCACCTTGGGGTTTAAGGCGCGGCAGAAGGACACAGGGGCCTTTGCCTGATCCTTGTCGTCCAGATAGAACAGGATCTGGCTTTCCTGGATAGAGGCGATGTAGGGGAAGTTGATGCTGGAAAACGCGTCGTAGCTCTTTGTCCGCTCTTTCTTCCCCCTGGTTCCCGCGATCACTTTGCCGTCAAAGACAATGTTTACCCCGTGGGAGCGGTCACAGGAGGCGAAGCGGAGGCTGTCCAGAAGATTGGATTTGGCGTCAGTGATCTCCATGTCAATGGGCTTCTGGGAGCCGGTGATGGTGATGGGCTTTCTGGAGTTCCGCACCAGGTAGGACAGGGCGGCGGCAGTGTAGGCCATGGTGTCCGTGCCATGGCAGATGACAAAGCCGTCGTAGCGGTCATAGCGCTCTTCGATGGCCGCGGCTATGGCAAGCCAGTGTTTGGGCTGGATATTGGTGCTGTCAATATTGAACAGCTGTATGGTTTCTGTCTGACAGAACTCCCTGGATGAGGGTACGTAGGACAGCAGCTCCTGGGATGAGATTACAGGCTTCAGCCCGGAATCGCTCCGCTTGGAAGCAATGGTTCCGCCGGTGGCGATGAGAAGAATATTTTTCATAACGGTAAGATTTCCTTTTTGATGTTTTTTAAGTCTGTTTCATTGTAACATGGATATAAGAAAAAATGATGAGATCTTAATTTAATATTGTCGAAATATAAATTTAATTTGATTTGTTTGAAATCATATATTGTGTTATAGTAAACGTTTAACAATGGATTGTGAATTTTTAGCCGATTTTTTCTGACAAAAGAATCCCTGCTGAACTCAAAGGTTTATGAATCTTTGAATTTAGCGGGGACTTGTTTCGTATTTCTACAAAAGCGGCGACAACAGCCGGCTGCACTGTTCCTTAAACCGGATCCACAGCTTCCTCTGTTCATAGACTTCTTTTGTCACTTCCCGGCACCGTTCTAAGTCCTTTAAAAAAGTATCTTCCAGCCGTCTTGTGGTGTTGGCGTCAAAGATGGTGGCGTTGACCTCAAAATTCAGCTCAAAGCTGCGGATGTCCATGTTGGCTGTGCCGAAGCTGCTGACCAGTCCGTCGGCCATAACCCCCTTGGCGTGGAGAAAGCCGTCCTGATACACATAGCATCTTGCCCCCACGGCCAGCAGATCTCCCACGTAGGAGTAGGAAGCCCAGTAGACAAACGGGTGGTCCGGTTTGCAGGGGATCATCAATCTCACATCCACCCCGGACTCGGCGGCCATCTTTAAGGCAGACAGCACCGCGTCGTCAGGAACAAAGTAGGGAGTCTGGATGTAGATGTGGTCTTTTGCCTTGTTGAAAAGCTGAAGGTAATTGTTGCGGATCTGGCGGTTGCTGGCATCGGGGCCGCTGCTGATGATCTGGATCTCCACGCCCTTTGCCAGAGTCTCTTTTTCTGGAGATGTTTTATCCGCGTCAGGAGATTTTTCGGCGTCAGGGTGTTTGTCCGAGTCAGGCCGTCTTTCCGCCTCTTCATCCAATCCAAAGTATTTTCCCTCCATAAAAAGGTTTTCCTTCACCGCGTAGTTCCAGTCCAGAGCAAAACGGATCTGCAGGCTGTATACCGCGCTTCCCTGGATCTTTAAGTGAGTGTCCCGCCAGTAGCCGAACTTCGGGTCCCTGGAGATGTACTCTCTCCCGATATTGAAGCCGCCTACATATCCCACATTGCCGTCAATAACCACAATCTTTCTGTGGTTCCGGTAATTAACTCTCAGCTGGAGACGCCCCAGGAAAGCGGGGAAAAATTCTCCCACCATCACCCCCCGGGCTTTTAGGTCTTTCCACACCCGTTTCGGCATAAAACGTCCGCCCATGCCGTCGTAAAGGATACGCACTTTCACCCCTTGTCTTGCCTTTTCCTTGAGGATAGGGATCATGCGCCCAAAGACTTCGTCATTTTTGATAATATAATACTGGATATGGATATATTCCCGGGCCTTCTCCATCTCTGCCATCAAGTCTTGAAACTTTTCCTCTCCATCTGTAAAGATGTCCACCTTGTTGTCTCCGGTGAGAACGGCCCCGGAGGTTTCCAGGTTGTAGAGCACCAGCTTTTCGTATTCCCGGTATTGCTCATCATGGAGCCATACCTGTCGGTTCGCCACAGTGGTCTCCTGAGTCTCTAAGGAATAGCGAATCCGGTCCTCCACCTCTTTTACCCGGAACATCCGGCTTTTTCGGAAATCCTGGCACAGAAGAAGGTAGAGGAGAAAACCAAAGATGGGGACAAAGTACAAAGCCAAAAGCCATGTCCACACCGCTTTGGGGTCCCGCCTCTGGAAAAATACGATAACAACGGATAAAAACAAATTAATGTACAGCAGATGATCCATCATCCACAGCCAGACCTGGAAGATCTGACTGGGGATTTCAGTCAGCAGTTCCGTCAATTCCATATGGTCACTTCCTCAATCATAATATCTGGCCTGATTCCCGGGGCCGCTTCTTATCTTCGGGCTGATGTCAGAGATTAGACAAATTGGTTCTTTTCAGGGTCATACAGGTAGTCGATCTGTTTTAGTTTCTCCCTGACTTGACCCTGGTCCAGGGACAAAGAACGGCAGCAATCTTCCAGTGATGGATAAAAATCTCTCAGTTGAGTATTCAGATAACTCAGCAGCATAAAAGGGTCCTTTGGAATCTGGCTCATGGATTACCTCGCTTTAATTTTATTTTTTAAAAACAAGAGGGAAACCCGAACTTCCCGCCGCTTTGTCCGGATTTCAACAAGAGTATAAACCATATAGATTTTTATGGCAAGGGGAAGGATGCTATTTTTCGGCCAGGACTTCCAGCAGAAGCTCGATGGCGATAAAAAATATGGGAGCGTCATCAATGATGGCGCTGGGAGCCATTCTGGAGACACAGGGCAGACTTATGACAACATCCGCGTACTTCTCGGCAGGAGCGCGGCTGGTCATGGTGAAAAGGATAATTTTGGGCTTCTTGTCAGGATCAAAAAGCTTTAGATCCATGACAGGCGAATCGCTCTGAGCGCCGCCGCTGATGGAAAAGATGACAAGCGCGTCCTGGACGGAGGTAATGCGGGCATATTCCTTTAATCCCACGGCGTGATCAATAAGCTCCGCGCTGAAACCGCTGCGTACCATGCGGAAGGCGAACTGTCTGGCAGAGTACTGGGAGTGGGAATAACCATAGGCATAAATATGCCGCGCTGTTTTCAGAAGCTTTGAAGCCTCGTAGACGGACTCCGACTTTTCGATGCTCTTCAGCTGGTCTAAGGCCTTCATGTAATAGTCGCTGATAAATGTGGAACTGTCGCTGACATACTCGTTCAGCTCCTTGGCAAGCTGAATCTTAAATTCGTGAAAACCGGAGAAACCCAATCGTTTTGCCAGACGGACCACGGCGCTTCTGGAACATCCAGAGAGACCGGCGATGGCATCACTGGAGGAATAGCGGACAACATCAATGGGATGATTGATCATATATTCCGCGGCCTTGCGCTCGCTGCGGGTAAGTTCTGGCAGAAGATCTTTCATGGCGCGGGTGACGGACATAAGGAAATTCCTTTCTTCCTGAATAATCAAAAACTTTTTATTTATTGTAACACAAGAAAGGAAGAGCGTCAATTGTGTTCAATTATGGTCAAATATGTTCAAAAAAGACGGAGTTGTGAAGATTAAACAAAGAAAAATGAACATTTTTGGTCATTATACTGTTTACAAATGGTCAGAAATGAATATAATAGTAATCAGAAAGAAAGGGGGCCATGAGATGAGAGCCATTATGATGATGTTTGACACTTTGACAAGAAATTACCTGCCTGACTATGGATGTAATTTTACAAAGATGCCGAATTTTGAACGCCTGGCAGAGCGAGCGGTGACTTTTGACGAGTTTTACGGGGGGAGCATGCCGTGTATGCCCGCCAGGCGGGAACTTCATACCGGCAAGTACAATTTCCTGAACAGAGGCTGGGGACCGTTGGAGCCTTTTGATGAGTCTTTTGTGGAGATTTTGTCAAAGAACGGAATATACACCCACCTTGTGACGGATCACAGCCATTATTTTGAAGATGGGGGAGCTACCTATCACAACCGCTATGACAGCTATGAATTCTTCCGGGGCCAGGAAGGCGACCGATGGGTGCCCAGAGGGGAGGCAGATGGTTCTGTCAATCGATGTAAGCTGAACAAAAGCAACCTATCTGCCATCCAGCATCTTGCCAACCGCGTCAGAATAGAGGGAGAGGAAGACATGCCCAGCGTTCAGTGTGTCAGCGCCGGTTTGGATTTTTTAGATCATCACCACCACAGGGACAGCTGGTTTCTGCAGATCGAGTGCTTTGACCCTCATGAGCCTTTCCTGGTGCCTGACCGTTACCGGGATCTCTATGATTGCGGGGACTCCCATGAGGCCTTTAATTTTCCCGCCTACGGACCGGTGGAGGATAAATACACAGAGGAGGATATCGGCAGACTGAGGAAAGAATACTGTGCCCTTCTTTCTATGTGTGATGCCCAGCTGGGGAGGCTGTTGGACAAGATGGATGAGTATGACATGTGGAAGGATACTCTTCTGATCGTGAACACCGATCACGGTTTTTTCCTGGGAGAGCACAATTTTATCGGAAAAAATTTTCCGCCTATGTACGATGAAGTGATTCACACGCCGTTTTTCATCCGCGACCCCAGATATCCCCAGGCAAAAGGAAGAAGGCGGTCCGTGGCCCAGACCGTGGATATCCCGCCCACCCTGCTGGCGTACTTCGGGCTGGCTTTTGAGACGGAGACAGACGGGAAGGACTTGTCAGCCGCGGTGAAGGAAGATGAGAAGATTCACGACACGATTTTGTTCGGAATCCACGGAAGCCAGGTCAATGTGTACGATGGCCGCTACTGTTATATGAAGAGCTCTGTTGACGCCAGCCTTCCCGTCTACCATGAGACTTTGATGCCCACCAATATGCGGGGATTTTTGGGAAGCGGAAATATAGACGAGGCAGAGCTGGCAGACGGAGGAAGGTATTCCAATCATCACAAGGTTCTGCGGATTCCGGTTGCTTCCTTCTACGATAAGCTGCACATGAAAACCGTGGTTTATGACAAGAAGAAGGACCCGAAGCAGGAGAATCCACTTGAGGATGAAACATTGATCAGAAAAATGGATGAGAAACTGAAAGCGGCCATGAGCGCGGTGGACGCGCCCCGGTGGCAGTTTGAGAGAATGGGATTTGTGAAAGAATAATTGGAGGTCAATATGTCAGAAAATAGTAAAATGAACTGGGCAGGCGAGAAACTGGTTCCGGCCATCGCGAAGTTTACCAACTTGAAGTTTGTCAGATGTATGCAGGCAGGAATCACGGCATGTATGCCGGCTACCATCATCGGTTCTATTTTTATGCTGCTGATGAGCGTGCCCTTTCCGGCGGATTCCACCTTTGGGCTGGCGGTTGCGTGGAGAAATTTCAGCGAGGCTAACAGTGTGTGGCTGAACCTGGGATATCAGATCGGCCTGAACGCGGCGGGATTTTATATCCTTCTCGGCATGGTAGCGGCAGTCTGCAAGGAGGAAAACGCTCCCATTGTCAACAATATGGTTCTGTCCGTGTTCGCGTTTATCTGCCTGCAGTGCGGATTCCTGGCCGACGGCGGACTGGATATCGGATTCTGGGGAGCCAAGGGAATGATGGCGGCTCTGGTTGTAGGGTATGTGGTTCCCGAGTTCAATATCTGGCTCATGGAGCACGGCCTTAAGATCAAGCTTCCTGACAGTGTGCCTCCCATGGTCGCGGAGCCTATCAATGCTCTTTTCGCCAATTTAATCGTGGGCGGGGCTGTCTTCGCCGTAAAGCTGGCACTGGGAATGTTTGGATTGACCCTTGGTTCCCTGATCAATGGTATCTTCGCGCCCCTGTTTTCCGCGTCAGATTCTCTTGCGGTTGTGCTGTTTTACTGTATTTTTGTACGGATTTTGTGGTTCTTTGGACTTCATGGCAATAATATCGCGGGAAGCGTGATCAATGTGGTGCTTACTGCTAATCTGGTAGAGAACGCTGACGCGATTCTGGCCGGAGGCAAGGCGACTCATATTTTCAACGCCGCGTTCCAGAACTGGACGACTACAGGTATCCTTGCTATCGTAATCGCGACGATGATTGTGGCAAAATCCCAGCAGCTGAAGGCGATTTCTAAGATTTCCCTGGTGCCGGCCCTGTTCAACATCGGGGAGCCCCTTACCTTCGGCCTGCCGCTGGTTCTGAATTTTGATATTTTTATTCCTTACCTGATCGTGTTCGCGCTGAACGGCGCTGTTCCTTATCTGGCCTGTCAGCTGGGACTTATGAACATTCCTTATCTGTCCATACCATTCACGGTTCCGGCGTTTATCAAGGTGTTCCTGATGTCCATGGATATCCGGGCAATCCTGGTGTATCTGGTGAATATGGTGTTGTGTGTTCTGATTATGATTCCGGCGCTGCGCAAATATGACAGAAGACTTCTGGCTGAGGAGCAGAAGGGCCAGGAATAGGAAATGTGTGAAACGGCGCGTTTATTATGCGCCGTTTTATCTGATTGGTGTCATTTTGAGAGACTATATTCCTCCGTACTCTTCCATTATAATTTTTCCTATCATTTCCGTCTCTTTAATTGTTCTTCCTGTTGTTTTAACTACAATGCCATACCCTTTATCTGTCCAGGGTAAAACAATCTCAATCAACCCGTCTTCACGTATTTTTCTAATAAATTTTCGTTCGTAAGAATTAAAGGGCAATGAATTAATTATACCTATTACATAAGGGCATTTGATCAGACGCTTAGAAAAATCTGCTAAAACATCGACTCCGTGGTCACTTCTTAAAGAAATTTTTTTGTCTTTAGATTGCAAATCACATTCTATCAATTCCGGTTCTTCACTTAATTGTATCTGTGGAATATGTAAATCAACATGCTGTTTAAAACAAATATTTCTAACAGTATTGATATCACCATCTTTCGTAATGTCAATAAATTCATCTTTCCAGTCATCCCCGTAAAGACTTAAAGCCGCCGAACCTAATATAGCGGCTAATGGCAAGCCAATGCACGACTTGCCATTATAAAGCCATTCATGTAATAAATATTCATCCTGCTGTGTCTCAACTGTTTGTGACTCGTATGGAGAACGAAAAAAAGAAAAATAGAAATTTCTTACATTCGAAAATGCTGGCATATCCTGGATCAGCTGAAGTAATTTTTGATTATTTATAGAATCAATTCTGCATGTTGTTATTTCATATTTTCGCAATGCCTGATATACTTCCACAAGAGCCAGTACAGAATCTTTGCTTATAGTCTCTCTACCTTCTATTGACAGTTCATTAAAAAACAAATCCAATTTCTTTTGTTTCCTCCTTGCCGCTTGTCGTTTCTGTAATAATTATATCAACTCGGTCATAAGAATTCCCCATTCATCCAGCAATCCCAATGGATAGTCGCTCAGGTTGCCTTTTTTATCAATATAAATATTGTCAACTTTTGTTTCCTGATCTTTATTCTTAGAGAAAAAGGAAACCCCGACCTTATTATTGCTAATTTGTTTATTTTTCACAGCGACTCTTACCCCATTGATTACATGGTCACTGTGTGATTCACAAATAATCTGGCATCCATGATTGGCCGCCAAAGATATTAATCTTGCTATCATAGTCTGTCCTTTGGGATGAAGATGAGATTCAGGATTCTCAATCAGCAGGAGACTGTCTTCACCAGAAATAAGCAGTTCTACGACAACAGGCAATACATATGGAATTCCAAAGCCAACGTTAACAGGCAAAAACGAATCAGAAACCAGTCTGTCGCCGCTATAGCTGATTACCAGTTTTGCCTTTTCAATAGCCGGAAGTAATTCCGCGGATATCCGTATACCTGGAGATATTTCTGCCATCCATGCTGATACCTGATCAATTAAACGATTTGTTTTGCCGGTTTGCAAGCACATTTCATCAGGAACTCGTATTTTCTCTCCTTCAAGCGCTAAAAAAGGAACTATAAATTCGCTCATGATTCCTAATCTCGCGGCCCCATTTTTCCTCCAGTTTTCTATGCTATACTGCTTTCTGGGGCCTATATGTTCCGCGGACAAATAAGAGAATCGTTCAGAAAACAAAGAAACAGCATAGTTTTCACCTGTTCCTGTTCCAATCCGCGTTAATTGGTCATTATTGGGCTTATCTGGTTCATATTTATAACAACAGTCATAAGCCCCGCCATCACTAAACTGAACATAGAACCTTATGGTATCAGAAAAACCACTTTGGCAGAAAATATCCTTACCGGTTCCTAACTGTATCATTTCACCATTTGTGTATAAGCAATCTAATCCGGATTTATAATTTTCCCAAAAGCTTTGTCTTAAAAGCAGCAGTGCTTGTATCACAGAGGATTTCCCCATCCCGTTCATCCCGAAAAACAGATTTAAATTTTCTAATGGCAATGATAATTTCTTTATTGACTTGAAGTTTTCTATTTGCATGTAATTAATCATCCGCTAATACCTCTTGAAAAAGATTATAAATTATATTATGTCTGCTTTTGACATTATCTATAGCCGCGGTTCCGCTGGTAATAATACTTACAAACTTTTTATCATTTAACAATTCAATATATTTATCTAACAATTCTTCCTTTTTTTTCAACAGCTTTTCACACTCTGGTGTCTTTAATTTCGCTAAATTTACAGTTACCGCGTCATAGAGCGGTTTATTAATTTGTCCATACCGCCTATTTGCGTTAATTTTCCTGAAGGCCTTATCGCCAAAAATACTAACAGAATATTTCATTGCTTTAAAAAAATCACTACGGCACTTTTTGATTGTAGCTTTTGATTCTTTTTGTAATTGAATCATTACATCATTTAAATAATCTTCCAAGTTACCTGAATAGCGCTCTGTTCCTAATAAATAAAAAGCCATAAAGCGATTTACAAATTCGCAGTCTAACATTCTTTTAGGATCTATTTTATTCCTTGTCGCTCTTACAAATTCCTCAGAACGCGCTAATTCTTTTAATAGATTAGCGGCTTGCCCTCTATAAACAGAATTTTTGATTTCTGCTGGCTGTAAGGTCAGACCTCCTGTATTAATTCTGGTAAATATACTTGTTCTTACTTTGTCTGGTGTTCCGGGCCTGATCACATAAGTGGATAATGCCTGTGTCTTTATCCGTCTTTGTATAACAGGAGGAAGTTCTTCGAATTTTTTCCCCTCATATTCCTGTAAATACTCAAGATTGGTCAGCGCGAGACGGTCCGTGTCATCTATATCGAGCACCATAAATCTTTTGATAGCATATAATCTTTGCAGACCATCTACAACTATCAATTTATCGTCCTCCGTACTGTCAAAGTAAAAGGTAGGAAGGGGAATACGGATTATCAATGATTCAATCAGCCTGCTCTGCTGCGTAGGATTCCATAAATCGGGATGTCTCTGAAAATCCGGTTCCAATAAAATATCTCCATATTTCAACTGATCAACTATATTAGATACAACCATTGGCTGAGATACAATGTCCACGTCCTTGGGGTTAAATGGTTCTGTTATTTCTTTCTCATAAGTTCTGGAATATAATTGTTCTTCTTCTACCCAGTTTTTCTCATCACCCATAAAATATTTCTCCGTAAATATTTATCATGTAATATATTTTCGGCTGTTTGTCAGCATATTATGCCTCCGGCGCTTGCTCTGCTGACGGGGTTTTGACAAGACCAGCCCCGCCATCAGGTGGAACCTCTCACCACGATTTCCGTAGGCAGCACGATCCTGGAATTAAGGGTTGGAAGTCCCTCGATCTGATCCATCAGCAGATTGCAGCTCTGATATCCCAGCTGATAGGCCGGCTGGCTGACGGTGGAGATCGCGGGTACGGTCATGGTGGTTAGGTTGACATTGTCAAAGCCCATGATGGCCACATGGTCGGGAACGGACCGGTTCATCATGTGAGCGGCTTTAATGGCAGCGCATGCGAATACGTCGGAGGCGCAGAAGATGGCATCCGGAGTATGTTCCCCTTCCAGAAGAGTGCGGCTGACAGAATAAGCGATCTCGAAATCAATATCCGCCAGATGGGCGATCCAGTTTTCCCGAACAGGGAGGCCGGCGGCGGCGAGGGCGTCCCGGTATCCTTTTTCCCGGAAAATAGAGTAGCTGTGGTTCAAAGAAGAGTTGATAAAGGCAATATTTCTTTTGCCCACAGAGATCAGATAGTTTACGGCATTTTTCGCGGAGGCATAGTCGTCTATGATCACATGGGGAACATCCGCCTCCTCGTTGTACTGGGAACACATGACAATGGGATATTTCATTCGAATGCTGTCCAAGGTCTCTCCGGGGGGGATGCTGTGGCAAAAAATAACACCCTGATAAAGCTTGCTGTTTATGAGAAAAGAATAGGAGGCAGGGTCATCGGCATTGTTGATCTGCTGCAGAAAAAGCTGATAGTTTCTGCGCCTGGCGGCGTTCTGCATTCCGACAATACACTCGCTGTAAAATGGATTGACAAAATCAGTAAAGCTGGCCAGAAGGATCTTGTTGTTGCCCCGCTTAATCTGACAGTTTAAATCCTTCATGGCCTGCATCACCCGATTGCGGGTTTCTTCTTTGACTGAGCCGGGATTGTTGATCACCCGGGAAGCGGTGGCGGTGGATACCTTCGCGCGCTCGGCAATCTGGCTGATCGTAATATTTTGGGAAATGGCCATAAGTTTTCTCCGTTCATTAATGATATGACAAGATTAGCACAGTTCCGGGCAAAAATCAAATAGCGATTGGCGGGAGTTTTCGATAATAATATGATCCCGCTTGACATCTTTCAGGAAAGCCTGAAAAATAGAAGAAAGGGCAGGAAAAAACTAAAGACCAAACTGGAGGCGTGGCTGACGTTTATCGGCTCCGACAGGCCGGATGATATCCTGGAAGTGGTGAGGTGTTATCCGGAATTTCGGGAGCTATATCAGGAAGTGTTTGAGTTTCGATATCAGAAGAGGGAGTTGATCGAGATGTATTCGAAAGCCTTGAGCATTCTGGATGCCAACACAGTGGAATATATGGTTGAGCAGCAGAAGAAAGAGATCCGAAAGCTGACAAAGGCGCTGGAAGAAGAACGCAGAGAGGTGGAGCGTCTCCATGCCCTTCTGGAGGCCATGGAAACAAAAAAGTGACGAGACCGGAATATCTGTCTGAGACGGA
>CAJUSJ010000067.1 GCA_910588865.1 uncultured Lachnospiraceae bacterium | reverse complement strand
AATATCTGTTTATAAGCTCATTTTCTATAGGTACACAATTCCGAAAAGAGAGTTAAAATTTTTACCTTGGCCGGTTGAGACAGAACATCTTCTTTACTATACCGCTTAAAATTGAATGAGCGAAGAGAAACCGTCTTACCTGTATCAGTCCACCAGATCCCCGTCAGCCTTTCAGCTTTGCCAGCACATTTCTCCTCGGAACCCGTATGCGTAAAAAAGCAGACATCAGTAACCCAATGCCTGCTCTAGCGCTTCTTTTTCTTCACTTCCCAGGAGAATATCGGTCTCTCCTCTTTCAATCATTTTTATATACAGATAGCAGCCTTCCCTGCTGTGAACAGAATTCAGTATAAATCCTGTATTGTTCATATCCAGAATGGCGATGGCGAAGCTTAGGTTTCCTCCCATCCCCTTGAACGCGTTGTATTTCACCATACCAAATTTCTGGAAGGAGGACTTTACACTTCTTGTCAGGGTCTTTAACATATCCTTATTAATCCTGTCCTGGGCTTTCAGTTCCTCGATCTCCTGAATCTCATTCACTATGATGTCCTCTAAGGATTCCGCGTCTTTCCCCCTCATAAAACGGTCATATTTCCGGTACAGACGGTTTGTCTGCACCACGCATATGATCGTCATGATCAAAAGCAGGATCGTGATGATCCCCAAGGTCAGAATTACAATAGCCGGGTCGATGGGCCATCTGTTCATCATACTTTCTGTAACCATAGCTGTTTCCTCATTTCATTTCAGTTTATCCTATGGATTCAATCAGTTCCACGATTCTTTCCAGTTCCGCTTCTGAGTAGTACTCAATCTCAATACGGCCTTTATTTCTGTCTTTTTTATTGATAATAACCTTTGTTCCCATTACCTGTTTCATCCGCTCTTCCAGGTCTTCGAATATGAAACTGAGATCCCTGTCCTCTTCTTTAGGCTTTTCTTCTTTTTTGGGCTTTCCAAGCAGCTTCACCAGTTTTTCTACTTCTCTCACACTCAGCCTCTGATCCACGATCTTTAAGGCTATCTGATACTGGCTGTCCCCATTTTCTAAGGCAAGCAGAGCTCTGGCATGTCCGCTGGACAACTGCCCCTGAATCAGCATATCCTGAACTCTTTTGTCTAATTTCAGCAGCCGCATGCAGTTTGTGATTGCGGTACGGCTTCTGGAAACCCTCTCGGCTATCTCTTCCTGAGTCAGCTCAAATTCCTGCATCAATTGCTGATATGCCTGTGCTTCCTCTATGGGATTCAAATCCTCCCTCTGCACATTCTCGATCAACGCGATCTCCATGGCCTGCTGTCTGGTATACTCCTTTATCACCACAGGCACTTCTTTCAGTCCGGCTTCTTTTGCCGCCCTCCATCTCCTCTCTCCCGCGATGATCTCATAATTTTCCCCATTTTTCTGAACCAAAAGGGGCTGCAGAACTCCATACTTTTTAATAGAGTCTGCCAGTTCTCCGATCAGCTCCGGATTAAAATCCTTTCTCGGCTGTGTTCGATTCGGCTCGATCAGGGACAGCCGCACCATATATTCTTTTCCGGCCTCCTCCTTTTCCCCAGGGGATGTTTCACGTGAAACATTTCCGCCTTCTCTCTCTGCCCCTGAGTTGTCCACCACATCTTCACCAAATATAGCCCCTAAGCCTCTGCCCAATCCAGTTTTTTTTGCCATCAGATATCCTCTCCTCTGCTCATTACTTCCGCTGCCAACAAACGATAACTCTCCGCTCCCGTAGACCTGGAATCATATAAGTTGATAGGCATGCCATGACTGGGTGCCTCTGCCAACCTGACATTTCTTGGAATAATAGTCTTGTAAATATTTTGGTTCAGATTACTCTTCACACTTTCCACCACTTCAAGAGACAGGTTTGTTCTTGCGTCATACATGGTAAACACAACCCCCTCTGTCTCCAGATTAGGATTCAATTTCTTTTTTACAAGATTAACTGTCTTTAAGACCTGATTCAATCCCTCCAAAGCATAGTATTCACACTGAATCGGGATTAATACCGTATCTGCCGCAGTCAGCGCGTTGATCGTAAGTAAATTTAAAGATGGCGGACAGTCTATTATAACATAATCGTAATCCCCTTCTATAGACATAAGATGTCTTTTTAAAATAGACTCCTTCCGCTCAAAGTCTAAAAGCTCGATCTCCGCTCCAGCCAAGTTCACATCAGAGGGAAGTACATCCAGATGTTCGATAGCTTCCGCAATAAGACACTCTTCCACCTGACATTCTCCGATCATCATCTCATATACCGTCTTTTCTATGTAACCCTTCTCCAATCCCACACCGCTTGTAGCATTTCCCTGAGGATCACAATCCACCAACAGAACCTTCTGTTCCGCCTCTGCCAAACATGCGGATAAATTAATGGCTGTGGTAGTTTTTCCAACTCCACCTTTCTGATTTGCAATCGCGATTATTCTTCCCATAATAATTCCTTTCCAATACAATGGTTAGTATATCACACTTTTTTCTCTTTTCCTATGACTTTCAACAAAAAAGGGGTAGAAAATATAAAATGTTTCACGTGAAACATTAGGAATCTATCCCAAAAAAGTTTAAGAATAAATTAATAAGGGAAATCATTGTCAGCGCCATAGTAATATTATATAATAGTTAAAACCCCATTTTCCTGATCCAGAAGGAGCCGATTATGACGACAAAAAATAAATTGATCACTGCTTCTATATTGTCCAGCAGTTCTATCGCTGGCATCAGCCTTATAAACAAACTAATAAAAATATCAGCAACGTCAAAGGGTCTTCTGGAAGATTCCCAGAAGCTCTGCTTTCATTGGAGATTAGGCGATATCTATTATACAAAGCAAGGGACAGGCAGTCCGCTTCTATTGATCCATGACTTAAACGCGGCTGCCAGCAGCTATGAGTGGCACAGTACCATTTCCCAGCTTTCCAAAAATCACACCGTGTATGCCCTGGATCTCCTAGGGTGCGGAAGCTCAGAAAAGCCTTGTCTTACTTATACCAATTATCTGTATGTACAACTTGTCTCCGACTTTATAAAATCAGAGATTGGTCACCGGACGGATATTATTGTGTCCGGTTCCTCCAGCTCTTTTGTGATTATGGCCTGCAATAACTCCCCTGAGCTGTTCAACCGGCTGATTCTTGTAAATCCTGACAGTATTGATGTGTGCAGTCAACTGCCTGGCCCATATTCCAAATACTATAAAAGGCTTCTGGATTTTCCTGTCATAGGAACCCTGATCTACCACATAGCGGTCAGCAAATCAGCCATCAGGGATTCTTTTGAAAAAGCGTTTTTCAATCCCAGAGCTGTAAAGGAATCCACAGTGGATATCTTCTATGAGGCAGCTCATTTAGGCTTTTCACCAAAATCTATCTATGCCTGTGTTCGGTGCAACTACATCCGGTGCAATATCGCTAACGCATTGAAAAGGATTGACAACAGCATCTATCTGATCGGTGGAAATGAGAATGAATCTGTCAGGGAATTATTTGACGAATACACTAGTTATAATCCGGCTGTGGAGTGTTCTTTTATTAACAACTCAAAATCATTGCCGCACATAGAAAGGCCTGGAGAATTTCTGATCAATGTAAATATGTTTCTCACATAATAAAATAAATATAAATTGCCATTCGCGGTGACTAAAACAACGCAAATGGCAATTTATATTTACATCAGAGGAATCTCCAGTGCTGAACCATCATCATTGGTATAAACCAAATAAGGCTTATGGTCCTTCATCTCATCCGCTAACTGATGGTGCTTTTCTTCATTGTTCTCCTCGCCGCTCTGATAAAGCAGAATTTGGAAAAAGGCGTCGCCCTGGATGCTCACCTCCATCTGATAGCCCTCAAAGGCCTCCTCCAGGGGAATTCCGTTGTCTACAAAGAACTCGAACTTATCCGCAAAACTTTGGATATCAATCGTATCTGTCTCCTGGTCATAGCCATCACAAAACCAGGAAATGTTGAAAGTCAAGCCAAAATTATCTCTCCCGTAGGTCCCACGGCCTCTGCTGACAATACAGCAACGGCCATCTAAAAAATTAAATCCAATGTCCGCCAGTTCATCATCACTCATAAGCTCTCCGAATTCATAGACCTTAGTAGCATATCTGCCATCCGCGTCTCTTTCCGCCTGATAGTCTGACACTCTCAGGGCCAGATTGTCAGCGGAATATTGGTCAGTCATCTCATAGGTAATTCCAAGAGTCCAGTTAGGGGATGGATCTCCGTAGCCCAAAAACAGTTCTTCTTCCAAAGGACTGCCGTCCTTATTGCAAAAGGTCATGCCGATATCTTCCGGCCCGTGAAAGGCCACCGCTAAAACCCCTCCTCCACTGTAGACCAACCGCACCTCAGCATTTTCAAGGGTAAGCTCCTCCTCTTCTGTGGGTTTCGAGTTGTCAGAAGAGACAACTGCTTCACTGCTTTGTTCCGATTTACTAGAGCGGGAATTGGTCTCTCTGTCTTTATCTTCTGAGCCGCCCCCGCAGGCAACTGTTGAGAGCAGCATACCACATATCAGAAATATGTAAATACTTTTTCTCATAGCGCATAAACTCCTTAATTATATTTTTTATCACATCTAATAGGTAAAAGACCCGGCATTTGTTGACATAGACCCTCCTCCCCTGCTATACACATTTGTAATGGTGATCTGGTCACTAGAATTATTCTGATTTTTGTACTTTACCCCCCATCCATAATTACCAACCATCTCGTAACAGGTGGCACCAGAATAGATATATCCAGGCATATTAGAAAAATCAGTCTCGCTTCTATTGCCTTGTCCTCCGGTGCCTGTGCTGGATCCAGAGGAACTATCAAAGTCCCCCAGAACTAAAAACGCTATGACCGCTATGGCTCCCAAAACCATCAGAACATAATAAGTTATCTTCTCTCCAATTTCTGGAAATACCATGTAAGTAATCCAGAGACCGATATGGGGAATTTCTGTAAATAACATGGCGATCTTTCCATGGTCCCTCCTGATATTCCAAAACCAGGTTCCAAAGGCCCCCAGCGCGGTCAGAACAATGGGAATCCAAAGAACATTGTTTTTTGAATAAATCATCAACCCTGCTAAAGTAAAAGCCCATGACACAAGCAATGAAATCATATGATATTTTTCTCCTTTCGGACCTTTTTTCACAAATAAGGTCAAAGTGCCAGAGGCGATCCGTCACCTATGGCACCTTTGTCATTGAGGCTGTAATCAGCATGGAGTCATAATACATTCGATCACTTTACAGGTTGCTTTTATCGTGCCCTTTATATAGGAACAAAAGCAACTGCAGCAGCTCTTCGCCGTATCTGTCTGCATAATTCCCTCAGGCTCTTTTTTAGTTTGATCATCATATTCGTTCTGCATATCCTTTTTTGCCATATTCAGTCCTCCTCTCCTTTCCTAAATAATTTATGTAAAATCCAGGTAACTGTCTGGCTGAGTTATGCCTTGCCTTGTCCCCTACCTAATCACCATCGGTTCTGTGGGGATACACACCATCCTCCGGCAAAAATTACAAAGAACAATTCTCAACAGTCATGGATCATCACATACGAAAACCAAAACCAGCGGCACTTAAAAATAATTGCCGCAGCCCCGGATTGGGCACATCGGAAAACAGGTTTTTGCTGTGTTTAAGGACATAGTTCTGTATGTACTGAATTTTCTTGAGATAATCCCCGCAGTCTCTCCTCTCTTCCGAAAGAGGACAGCCTCCCTGACAATTGTCAAATCCATCGCAGTCCCCTTTGCAGCCTCTCCTTTTCTCCACAGACCTTTTCAGGACTTCCACATAAGAACCCTCATAGAGTTCATCCCATTCTGTATCCGCCATATATGATTTTGCATTTTTATTTACACAAAAATATTTATTTCCCTGTGAGTCAATGTACAGATATTTTCCTAGGCAGGAATCGTGACAGCAATCTGTTATATGAGTTCCAGTGTACAGGTAGCCTGCCGCATCCAGAAAGACATCAATCCAAGCTCCTTTTGGAACCTCTGTCCACTGCCTAAACCAGTCTGTGTACTCTTCCAGGCTCAGATCGTACCCCCTTATAATCACAGGGACACCCTGCTTCCAGTAGGGATCGCTGGTCTTTCTCAAGGTCTGGTAATCCTTCCCCGTGACGATCACATGCTCTAACAGCATCTTTTTTTGAAGGTTCCGCACAGTTTCCGGCCTTAATGAGGGGGAAGCTAAAAGCTCCAAAGTAAAACCATATTGATTTAATATCTTTCTCAGTTTTCCCGCCCGCTGCCATTGATTTGTCTCAATCACCATATTGACAGAAAATTCTTTTTTTCTCCCTCTCTCCCTGATAACTTCGGCCAGGGCGCTTAAAAGCCTTTTGTCCAGCTTTCTCTCGTAAAACCTCCACTGAACCGTCAAGTCCAGCTCCTCTGTCAGAAGGAGTTTATCCAGGACAGCTTTCGCTTTTTTCTCGTTGGCAGGACCGTAATCTTCTATAACCAGATTCTTTTCTCTCATAAGGGATCCTCCCATACGCTGCCAATCTTAATCTTCCCTGTCCCTCTTCCTGACAAAACCCTTGAGGTGGTATAGGGAATATTGTCGCGGAGCATGGACACCAAAAGCCTTTCTTCCACTGTCTCCTTAGGCATGGTTTCCAGAACCTTTACAATCGGCTCATACAGATATTGAAGATCATCCCAGACCGTTCCCATATAGAGGCGAATATAATCATAAAATGTAGAGGCATCTTCCTTCTTGAGAGGGTTAAATTTTCTCTCTTTCCAGTCCTTCTCATAGTCCTCCAGGGCATCTATATAGTAGATCCAGCGGGAGATTCCCCTGAGATACTCCCTCTCCCATTCCTTTAAAGGGCGGTAAGCGGACATAGTATTTTCCATCATATCAGCAAAACACTCTCCGATCTCCCTGACACCGCTGTTTCTCTTTTCAAGGTCATAGATCTCCTCATATCCTCTGGCAATGGAAGCCGCCATCTCAGGATATTTCCTTATAGCCCCGCGGATTTTTTCTCCCAGGACGATCTGAGCCAGACGGGCCTTTATAGAATGATCGTCATTAATGTCATCCTTCAGTTTTTCATTGACCAATAGAAGATTTATGGCAGCCATCCGGTTCCATCCTTCCGATGAGAACATACAGAACTTTTCTTTCCGATTTCCATGGCAAATATAACACTCTCTCAGAGGATCCTCATGACACCTCATCAGGATGCCCAGCAAAGCCACATCATAGCTCAGCAAAAAGCGGCTGATCTGACCATAGCCATACTGGAGTCCAAAACAGGTACCACAGTAATAGTTCCTGTAGCCTCTCGTCATCTGCCAGGTCATGAACCGCCGCCGCATTGTCAGATATCCAAACATACTTCCTCATCTTTCTCTTTGCCATCTTAAGAATCCACAGTGGAGTCCAGATATTTCTGAGTTGCCTGATCATATTTTTCCTGTATTCTGTTTCTGTATTCCTCCGCCTTTTTAAACAGTTGGACATTAGCCAGTACCATATTGTAGGTAGTCCTGGCCATAAGATAATCCACGGGTCTGCCGAAACCAGTCATCATATCGTCCGCCTGCTGCTCCCAGCACTGAACCAGAATTACATAAGCGACAGCCTCCTGAAACGTTTCCGGCTCCCTGTCTTTTGTAAAAAAGCCCATACTTTCCCCTTTACGCCTTTATTATTTCACAAATCTTATCACAGACATTAACTCTCATCAACAAAGGAAACTTTAACAATTCCCTTTAATCTCACCGCGGTGGAGCAGGATTCTGCCACATAATGGTCAGCAAATCAGCCATCCGGAATTCGCCTGGAGAACAAGAAACTGCCATTCGCGACCGTTAAAAACGACCTGAATGGCATTTTAATGAAATTCCTTTAATCTTCCTGACTCAGCTCCCGGTCTATCTTTCGCTCATAATCCCTCATCTTATCATCCCGGTACAGACTGCTGTCAAGATAATCATTTGCGGACATCTTCCCTGACAGATAGGTTCCCTCGTCATCCATATAAGAATCATATACAAAAGCGTTAAATATCTTTTCTCTCTCTTTTAGCTTGTTCTCGTAAGCTTCCATCATGGCCTTTTTCTCCTGCTGCTTTCTTTCAAAAGCTGCCTCATTTTGGGCCTTGTTGACCGCTCTTTGGATTTCTCTCTCCATATACTTCCTGCTCTCCTCCCCCTGGTGATCCCAGATCCTGCAGACCCGAGCCGGCGGATAGTTAGTTTCCCAAGCCTGATAGCAGTATCTTGTTCCTTCCTTTATAGTGATCCCCAGCTCCCTGTAGTTCTCATAGAGGAAATACATGGCCGCCCCATAACCCTTCTCAGCAGAAACCTCCGCCCACAGCTTTCCTCCGGCTTTATCCCCAAGACAGTGGTAATTCAGCATAGCCAAGTAATAAGCGGTTCTGGCGCTGTCAGAATCTTCTCTTTTCACCTGCCTGCTCAGGGCTATATCAACAAATAAAAGAACCAGCTTCTTAAACTCTTTCTTTAAGGAATCATCCTTCTGGCAGTGGACCGCCAGATCATACAGGATCTCACAATCAAAATCATCCTTGCCCTTTTTCATATAATTCTTTCACCTCCTCACAAGACTGTCCGGCCTTCTCCTTGTGAAACCCCATGGAATACTCTTTTTCCCCCTGCCATTTTTCAGGATAACGGCGCGCCGACCAAAGATTTTTATACCCCAATACAACAGCCAGATCATCATACATGGTATTCAGATCCATATTCTCTCTGCCCTTCATGGAAACAGCAAAACGAACCATGGCCTTATTTCTCTCATCCATATCGGTCACCTGGGATTTATCAGCCAATTCCCGCTCCTGTTTCTTCAGCTCCTGAACCTTATCCATCAAGCTCTTCCTTATAGAATCCTGACCCTGTATGTTCTTAAGCTCTTCTTTCTCCAGGTCATGGAGCTTAGCCCGATTTTCAACCAAAAGCGCGTTTTCCGCCCGTCTAACATAATCATTAATATCAAACCAGCCTGGAAAATGGCCCTTACCTCTTGCCGACTGATTCCACATATCCATAAATTTCAGCTGCCTGTCCGCATTCCTCAGCTCTTTTCGGAACCGCACATAAAAATCCCACTGGCTTTTGATATCTCCGACCACTTCCCTCTCCTCTATTTCCTCCTCCTTCTTCCTTTTGAAAATGCTTCTGTACAGATACACAGACATCGCGTAAATCACGCTTCCCAAATAGCAGATCATCAGCGCTATCATAACAAAAAATTGATTTACTATAATATCCAAAACACTGATAACCAACATAAAGATTCCTTTATCAATATTCGCCGCGGCGACACTCCAGATTTCTTTGACCGCCTGAAAAAAATCAGCGCTGACCATGAAACGCATAAGCAGATAAACCGGGCTTAAGAAGATCCCTCCTAATAAAGTACCAATATTTATTTGGCTGGCAGGCAGACCATTCAACCGGGTGATGGTCATCCACGCGCTGAATATGCCGTAGATCAACATTACAAAAACCAGCGGGACATATACGGCAAATCAAAGACGATCAGGGCTATAAACAGAAGAAGAATATTTACAGATTTTAAAATACTCTTCTGGCTCCGTTTAAACGCTCCCCTGTGTCTATCTCTGTACAGACGCAGCATCCCCAGTCCACTATTCATATCCTCTTTCAAGGACGCCATATAGCCACTTTCGAAAATATTAAATTCCTCCAGATCAAGACCAATCATGATCTTATCGCTGCCTGCTTTTGGTAACGCCACAATAGGCGCTTTCTTATCAAGCCATTTGTCAATCTTTACCCTGAGACACCCGGGGAAATAATCCCGGCAATATTTCTGACGTTCCGCCCTATCCTGTATGCTGTAGTCTATTTTATTCTCTGCCGCCGCATCCGCGTCAGGCAAAGCCTCCTCATAATAAAACTTTACAAAACTTTCCTCATTCTTGGGATATGAGCGGCTGGAATAGACCGCTTTTCCCGCGGGAATATCGTGAAACAAATCCTTATTTGACTGAAATACCATGGCAGCTCCTTCCCACTTTCCTTTTTTCCTGTGATCCCATCTCCCTTTGTTTCTCTGCCTTAAAATAGCACAGGCCTTGTCAAAAGAACATCATAAACGAATCAAGGATTACAAATACCACTCCTGCTATAAAAACAAAGATCGCTATAGCCGTTCCCGGGGCAATCAAATAGACCAGCAGAGGCAGAAGCAGACCCCCTGTCATATAAATGACAGCCGCCGCTATACCCGCGGCGATAAGGGACCACATGCCAAGTGAAGTAAAAAAGCCCAGAATCGGTATTCCTATAAGCACAGCCAAAGCAAAGACCAGGTAGGTTGGCACTGGAGCCGCGAAGATCATCAGAAAAGATATCAAAAGATAACAGACCCCCGGAATCACACAAAATAACCAAATAACCGGGTTATCGCCGTACTCTGAAGCCATCTCGCTCAAACTGGATACCCGGGCAAAAGAACTGACAAAAATCAGAGCCAGGTGCAGCAAAATCGGACCGCCTACAAAAACCTTTAAAAAGAAACCAGGTATACCATCTAACCAATCATCCATTTTTATTCTTCCTCCTTATCCAATTCATAACTATGCCAGAGATTGTCGCCGCTCTCATGGGTAACATAAACCCGGTTTCCGTAACTGAAAAGCCCGGTCACGGCACCTCCTTCATCAATATGCATGTTCACTGGTTTCAACGGCTTGTCCCCATAAAAATCCCAACAGTAGAGTATATTTTCGCGGATATAGCAAATATAGTAATTACCATTCAGCGTCCGAATATAGTTGATCGAGCCGTCGATATGCCCCATTTCCTCTGATCTGTAGCGGATCTCTCCCGTTTCCAGATCATAGGTCACCACCTGGAAATCCGCCACTCCCACGAAATAATGAGCCATAATAAACCGGCCCGCGCCTAATCCCTGATAAGAATCCTCATACTGGAAAATCAGATTTCTCACACCTTCCCCAGTCTGTTCATAAACATACACCGTATCACCGGTCCCGCTGTCATCCGCGAAATAAGCTGTTCCGTCTCTATAATCAAGCAGGATCCCCTGCTTTGTCCCCCAGGCAAGCATCATCAATTCATCGCTGGTAATTTTACCCTTTTTCTGTTTTTTCAGAATTTTATATAAATAATCAGATTTTCCCAAAAAGTCAAGCGTGTCAAATTCCACCACAGGATTTTCATCCAAACCAGCGGCAAAATGCTTTTTAAGATTCAGCCCATGGAAATTTTCTTCATCTACCGACAATACATATCGCTTACCCCCAACCAGCGCGGAACCGGAAAAATCTATATAATCTTTATTATAATCTTTTGAATAATTATATTTCTTTAGAGTACAAAAAGTATCTGGTAAAGCTAAGTAAAACCGGTCCTCAAATACACAGGCAGATGCCCAATCCGAAGCCGCCAGATTTCCGTTGTCGCGGGGATTTATGTACATTTCATAACTTCCCTTGGAAAACTTTAAACCATCAATCTTTTTTCTTAACTGATCCTCCCGAAGCCCTCCTTCTGACACATAAGTCCATTTCTCCACTGCCCACTTCCACTGCATCTCCTCAATCAGAACACCTGTTATAGATAAAACAGCGAAAACCACAAAAAAGAGCCCTGTATTAACAATAACTCTTCCTATATATCTCATAATCCCTCCTGCTCACTTATTTGGAAATTAACCTTAACAATTCCCTTTAATCTCCCCCATAATCTCATCACACAGCCTCTGGGCCTCTTCCATCTTCCCCTCCAGAAACAAAATATCCGCCAACTGTTTCCTGCCCCTCTGGATATCCTTCCACTCTCTCCCTCTGTACAACAGCGCCCGTTCCATATTGTCCCTGGCACAGGCCTCCGCCTCCTCATACTTTCCCTTCTCCATCAACACCTGGATCCGTAAATTCGTTGATCCGAAACCTTTCCATGACAGGTTTCTCTGAATATTTACGAAAAAGCTCTTGGCAGATCCTCTCCGCCTCATCGATCTCACCCCGGTGAAGCAGAATCCTGCCTTTTTCCAGAAGCAGATAAGCCATGCTCCTGTCATTCCTGATTACCAGGCTCTCTGTTATTTCTTCAAATCCCTCTAAAAACCCGGACTGGACCGCCAGCCCTTTGTCTATGGCTTCTTTGGCCCCATCCATATCCCCCTCATGCCAGAGAAGCCTTGCGGCTTTGTAGTACCCGGATGCCAGCCACTGAGGATGGTTTTTATTAAAAGGTTTACAGCTTTCAAGAATATGGACTCCCCTTGTATACCACTCTTTCGACTGTTCATAGGAACGGCTGTTGTGATAAACCGCTCCCAGTCTCAACGCCATCCATCCCGTTATCTGATGGCATTCCCCATAATACTCCTCCACAGATTCATACAATGCTTTCGAATATTGCTCCGCCTCCTTGTAATACCCTTGTATCCACAAAAGTGTCACCAACTCGTCAAAAGCCTCGGCAAGCCATGGCGCTGGTTTTGGAAACGCTTTTATAAAAGCAAATACATAAGATTCCATTTTCTGGTTATCCCTGTAAATGTGATCCCACGCACAACCCTGTTCTGCCTCATCCCCCCGCAGATAATCCCCAAATCCTCTTATGAGCTGACGGCAGTTGTCCGCTGACGGCTGAAAGATCTCCCTGGCCGCCTTGGCTATGATGGGATGGAGAAACAGCATTTCGTCCTGCCAGCTTCCGCTGTAGACCTGCTGCACCAGGATACACCCTGTAAGCTGGTCCAGGGTTTGCTCTGATACGCCGGAGATGGTCAAAAACATCTTTCGTGGGATTCCCTGAACCGGCATAATGGAAAGATAGGTCATGGCCTGCTTCTGCTCTTTTTTCAGGGGGATCCTCTTAAAAAGATCTCTCTGAAACTCCCCGATCCCACTGAAATTTTCCTCTGGGTTTTTTAACTTCTGCTGCATCAAAAGGGTATGTCCCTGTACCTTTTTCCGGTAAGCCTCAAAGTCCTTCCATTCGCCCCCCGTAAACTCTTCCCTGTGATAACATCTGACGAAGTCGGTCCACTCATCCTTTCTCAAAGCCTCCACATGGATTCCCTGATGAATTCCCCACACAGAAGGATTCCTCCTGGTTGTGACGATCATATGGCAGGGCAGGGAAAAGATCTCCTTCATGTCCCTGTCCCGTTCCGCATTGAAATCATCAATAACCACCAGAAGTTTTCCCTTCTCCCCGATCTCTTTCAGGAGCTTGTATTTCGCGAAAAAATACTTTCTTTTGCTCTCATACACATCTTTATCATACTGAAGATTCGATATACACACATCAAAATCATCGCTGATCAGATTTTGCAGGGTTGTCTGGAAAGACAGGTACAAGATATGGTCATATGGCCTTCCATACCTTCTGATATATTCCCGGGCCAGAGCGCTTTTTCCGATTCCTCCGATACCGTAGAGAACCACTGGCCCTGACTGTTCTTCCAGACTCTTTTTTATCAGAAACAGCTCCTCGTCTCTTCCCGCAAATGGTTCTTTAGAGAAAATCTCTGAGGATATAAGGGTGTGACGGCATTTTTTTCGAAACCTTGCCACATCCTCCTTCCACCTCCAGACCACCCTGTGCTCCATTTCCTTATCTTGAAATCCCGGAGGTGTGGTCCTGTATTTCTTTCTCAGCTTAATCTGTTCCCATTGCCACTCCAGGAGCTCCTGCTCATAGTTTTTCTTCTTTTCCATGTGTGTTTCCCCTTTGTGTCTAAACAGCCTACTCCTTCAAAGCCTTAAAATACATAAAGCGAAGATTCGTTTGCCCTTCCTCCTCAAAATATCCATCCAGCATCCGGCACGCGTCCTGAAACCACTCGCTGCACTTTTCCGGCTCCTGTCCCCGGCAGATGTCCTCGTACAGCTCCAAAAGCCGGATCACCAGCCAGTCTAACCGTCCCCCGTCTGTCATGGTGTGATCTTCCCTGAGAGGAAGATATCCAAACGCCTCCAGCCGCTCATCCATCAGCTCTTTGCTGACATAGGGCATCCCAAATATGAAAAAATGGCGCAGCATGGTTTTCCTGGGAATCTCCCCTTCCAGCCGAAGGCTCCTGTTTAGCTCTGACCCGTAATTTATGCTGGTAATATGGCTGTCCATGTACAGATCAATCTGCTGGGGCCGTATGTTTACATATTTCATAGCTTCCATATAGTAGAGATGACGGACATTATTTTCCAGGGATCTCTTGGCGATCCTCATCTGCCTTCTTCTCCCGGGGTGGATCTTTTTCAGGTACTCCATCACCATGTCCTCCAAAAGCTCCTTCCGCTTCTGATAGACAGGATAGTCCTCCCTCCCCTCAAAGCTCTGATCGTTCTTGTCATAATAGCTTTTTATAAGAAATTCCATCTCCTCCCTGTTCATTTCCAGGGCCTTTCCCAGCATCAAACACTGGTCTCTGCTGACAGGAACATGGCGTCCTGTCCGCCAGTAGCGTATCTTCAAGGTGTCCGACGGTCTCGCGGGAGCGCAGGAATACATCTTTTCATAGATCAGGCAGTCCGCTGCCTGCTTCTCCCATATCCCGCAATTGTCCTGAAAACGCTTATAGATCCCTTTCAGCCATGCCAGCTCCGGCCGTTCTTCCTTGCTCAGGGCCACGCACTCTTTTGCCAAAGTTATGATCTTTTCCGCCTCATTTACCATCTGTCTTCCCGCCTTCTCTCTATCAACACCATTTTATTTCTTATAAAAAAATAACAATTTCTCGAAATAAATACAAGCAGGTAAACTTTAACATTCCATTTTCCGTCAATAATTATATTACTATAAAAGTCCATCGCCGCGGGCGATCTGAATTCAGGTATTCCAACCGCGCCCGCTCCCTTTACACGAAAAGGGGACCTGCCCCCGCGGCAACAGTCCCCTCCTTATATTATTTAAGCGGCTCCCTTCCGGGAAGCCCTGCCTTTCTCGGGTATTTCCCTGACAGCTTTTTTTCCTTTTTTATCTCCACCAGCATCCGCCTCATATCCGAACCCGGAAGAGTAAACACTATAAAATCTTCCACCCTGCCCCCAAGGACCTTAAAAGCGCCCTGGGCCTCTTTGACCTCTGTCTCCGCCTCTGCTGATTTATAAGATATAAACGATCCACCCACCTTTACAAAGGGAAGGCAATACTCGGACAAGGTGGATAAGTTGGCCACTGCCCGGGAGACACAGAGATCATACTGTTCCCTGTAAGGACCCATCTTTCCAAGATCCTCCGCCCTCCCGTGAACCGCCTCCCCGTCTTTTAGATCCAGCTGACGGATGACTTCTTCCAGAAACTTGATCCTTTTATTCAGGGAATCCGCGAGGGTGACTCTCATATCTGGAAAAGCGATTTTTAAAGGGATGCCGGGAAAGCCGGCCCCTGTTCCCAGATCCATCACCCTTGCCCCGGAAAGCTCACTGCCGGGAATCGCTTTCACCAGGGCAAGGCTGTCCACAAAGTGCTTTGTCACCACTTCCTCAAGCTCCGTGATGGCTGTCAGGTTCATGACCTTGTTCCACTCTGTGAGAAGCTCATAATACCGGTAGAACTGATCCAGCTGGTAATCTGACAAGGCAAGGCCCATCTCTCCCAGCCCCCTCCTCATCAACTCCTCGAATTTATCTTTCATAATGATCTTTACTGTCCTTTCCCTCTCTGTCTTGTCTGCTCTAAGTGCACAAGAAGCATGGAAATGTCCGCGGGAGACACTCCGGAGATCCTGGATGCCTGGCCGATGGAGGCGGGCTTGTACAGGTTCAGCTTCTGCGCTGCCTCTTTTCTCAAACTGTTTACAGTATTGTAATCCAGATCCGGGCTGAGCTTTTTGGATTCCAGCTTCTTAAACTGCGCCACCTGCTGCTCCTGGCGGCGGATATATCCCTGGTATTTTATATTAATGTTCACCTGCTCCGCGGTGTCAGCCGGAAGGGCCGGCCTTTTTTCATCTATCTCACCTAACATAAAATAATCCAGCTCCGGACGTCTTAACAACTCCGCCATGGTGGCTCCTGTCTTAAGCTCCGTGCTGCCGTGGGCCTTGAGAAAATTCTGGACCTTCTCATTGGCTCCCACGTTGGTGTGCTCTAACCGATCCACCTCAGCCTTGATGTCCCTCTCTTTTTTGAGAGTCCTCTCATAGTCCTCAGGGCTTACCAGGCCAATCTCATAGCCAATGGCCCGAAGGCGCAGGTCCGCGTTGTCCTGGCGCAGCAGAAGGCGGTACTCTGCCCTGGAGGTCATCATCCGGTAAGGCTCATGGTTCTCCTTTGTCACCAGGTCGTCGATGAGCACCCCTATATAGGCCTGGGACCGGTCTAATACATAGGGCTCCCTGCCCAGAATCTTCATGGCCGCGTTGACCCCTGCCATGAACCCCTGCACCGCCGCCTCCTCATAGCCGGAGCTTCCGTTAAACTGGCCGCCGCTGAACAATCCTTCTATGTTCTTAAATTCCAGAGTGGGCTTCAGCTGCCTGGAATTGACGCAATCATACTCAATGGCGTAAGCGTTTCTCACGATCTTCACGTTCTCAAGCCCCGCCACGGTCTTGTACATGGCGTGCTGCACATCCTCGGGAAGGGAACTGGACATACCGGCCAGGTACATCTCATTGGTATAGAGGCCCTCTGGCTCAATGAAGACCTGGTGCCGGTCCTTGTCCGGGAATTTCACCACCTTATCCTCAATAGATGGACAATATCTGGGCCCGGTCCCCTCTATGGCCCCGGAAAAAAGGGGGGAGCGGTCCAAGTTGGCCCGTATGATCTCGTGAGTCTTCTCATTGGTGTAGGTCAGCCAGCAGGACACCTGGTCCTTCTGCACGGTTTCCGGATCCGTGGAAAAGGAAAACGGCACCACCCTCTTGTCCCCAAACTGCTCCTCCATCCTGGAAAAATCAATGCTCCTTCTGTCCACCCTGGCGGGAGTGCCTGTCTTAAACCGGAACATCTCCACCCCGTTGGCCTTTAAGGAATCCGTTAAATGGGTAGCCGCCTGAAGACCATTGGGGCCGGTGGCATTGCTCACATCCCCGTATATGCATCTGGCGTTAAGGTAAGTCCCCGTGGCCAGCACCACTGCCTTCGCGCGGTAAACAGCGCCGGAAAATGTTCTGACGCCTGTGATCTTCCCCTCCTCTGTAAGGATCTCACTTACCTCCGCCTGGCGTATGGTCAAATGATCCGTATTCTCAAGGGTTCTTCTCATCTCCCTGGTGTAATCCTGCTTGTCCGCCTGGGCCCTGAGAGAGTGGACAGCGGGGCCCTTTGACTCATTTAACATCTTGGACTGAATAAAGGTCTTATCAATATTCTTTCCCATCTCTCCTCCTAAAGCATCCAGTTCCTTCACCAGATGTCCCTTGGAGCTTCCTCCTATATTGGGATTACAGGGCATCAGGGCAATGCTGTCCACGCTGACCGTGAACATCACGGTCTCAAGCCCCAGCCTGGCACAGGCCAACGCTGCCTCGCACCCAGCGTGCCCGGCTCCCACCACTGCCACATCATAATACTCTTCCAAATAAGGCATGACACATTTCTCCTCTATTTACCCATACAAAACCTTCCGAATATCTCGTTTACCAGGTCTTCCTCTACCGACTCACCGATGATCCTGCCAAGCTGTTCATAAGCAGCCATCAGATCAATGGTATAAAAATCCTCAGGCAGTCCTGACCGGATACTCTCCATCACCATCTTAAGGCTCTTCAGGCTTTCCGTCAATGCTGTTTTGTGTCTTATGTTGGTGATATAGATCTGATTATTAAAATCAATCACCCCTTCATAGAACATGGACTTGACTTTCCTCTCCAACTCCCCGATGCCGGTCTCCTCTTTCGCGGAAATACAGATCACCGGATACCCTGTGATCTCCTCCAGCTCCCCCGGAGTCACCACGATCGCGAGATCGGTCTTGTTGAGAAGCACCACTGCCTTCCTGCCCCTGATCAGCTTCATGATATTCCGGTCATTTTCATCTAAGGGAACAGAGGCATCCACCACATAGATGATTAAATCCGCCTCCTCTGCCGCGCTCATTGCCCTGGACACCCCGATCTTCTCCACAGCGTCCTTAGCATCCCTTATGCCCGCGGTGTCCACCACATTGAGGCTGATGTCCTCCAGCTGGATGTGTTCCTCCAGAATATCCCTGGTAGTGCCCGCGATGTCGGTTACAATGGCCCTCTCCTCTCCCACCAGTACATTTAAGAGGGAGGACTTTCCCGCGTTGGGTTTTCCGATAATCACGGTCCTGACTCCCTCTTTCATCACCTTTCCATTTCCCGAGGATCTCACAAGGTTCTCAATCTCCCCAATTACTGGCCTCAATCGCTTCTCAAGCTCCCCCGGATATCCTTCCAGAGAAACATGCTCCGGATCGTCTAAGGCTGATTCGATAAAAGCCGCCTCATAGAGAAGCTTCTCTCTCAGCTCCTTTACCTTCCGTAAAACGCTTCCCCGAAGCTGGCGGGCAGAGCTTTTTAAGGCATACTCATTCTGGGCGCTGATCAGGTCCATCACGGCCTCTGCCTGGGACAAGTCTATCCTTCCGTTTAAAAATGCCCTTTTTGAAAATTCTCCAGGCTCCGCGGGCCTTGCCCCGTTCCTTATGGCTGTCTCCAGGATCCTCTTCATAACCAAGACACCGCCGTGACAGTCGATCTCCACAGTGTCCTGTGCCGTGTAGCTGTAAGGACCTTTCATGACGATCACAAGGACCTCGTCGATCAGCTCCTCTCCGTCGTAGATGTATCCGTAACAGACCTTTCTCGGCTCCTCTTCCATGTCTCCCGGCAGATTCTTTTCATCCTTACTCTTTTTTCCCGCTCTTTTAAATATCTTCTCCCCAACGGAAAACGCCTCATCCCCGCTGATCCTTATGATCCCGATCCCGGAACTGCCCGCCGCTGTGGCTATGGCGGCAATGGTATCTTTGCTGTTCATCTGTGCCCCTCCTTCCTCATCCGCCAGGCAAAAACTCCTGGATGGATGGCAAATACGAAGGAAGACGGAGAAAATCTTCCCCGCCTTTCCCTGTTTCCTATATTAAAATCCTTTTTACTCCTGATTCTGATTCTGGCTCTGTACCTGATTTTTCTTTCCTTCTCTCCGCTCCCTGCCATCTCTCTTTAAAGAGATCACCACATGGCGGTAAGGGTCCTCCCCTTCGCTTCTGGTCACCACATAGCGGTCATTCTGAAGGGCCGCGTGGATGATCCGCCGCTCATAGGGATTCATGGGCTCCAAGGACACGCTTCTCCTGGTCCTCTTCACCTTGTAGGCGATATTCTTGGCCAGGGTCTCCAAGGTCTCCTTTCTTCTCTCCCGGTAATTCTCAGTGTCCAGCTTCACCCTTACATAGCCGTCGCACTGCTTGTTTACCACAAGGCTTGTGAGATACTGGAGGGAATCTAAGGTCTGGCCCCTCTTTCCGATCAGGATCCCCATGTCCGCGCCGGACAGATCCACCGTCATCTCTCTCTCCTTATCATCAAAGACCGAGGACACCGTGACTTCCATATCCATGGCCGCGAACACCTGGCCTAAAAACTCCTTGGCCGCATTATGGCAGGCTTCCACATCAATCTTTCTGGCTGCCTTCTTCTCCTCGGATTCCTCCAAAGCCTCCCTGGATGGTTCACCTTGTTCCCTTTCAGGTTTGGACTCCTGTTTTGCCTGCTGCTTCTGCTTTTGCCCTTTCTTTTGGGACTGCTTTGTCTCCTCCCTGGCCTCCGAAGCCGCCGCTTCCTTCTGGGCCTTCTGCTGGTTTTTCTGGCCCTTCTGGGAATTCTTTTTGGGAGTCTCTTTAGAAGTCTCCTTGGGCTGGTCTTTGGACTCGGTCTTTGGCGGCTCTTTAGGCTCTGTGTCGATCTTTCCGGTGGTGAGGAATGCCTCCAAATCGTCGTCTTCCTTTTTCTTCTTAGCCCGGATCACCGCATCCTTTCCAAACAACCCTAAAAACCCTGAACTTCCCTTCTCGATAACCTCGTAATCCAGATTGTCGCTTGTAGTTCCCAGCTCAATCAAAGCTTTGGTAATGGCCTCATCCAAAGTCTTTGCTGTTACCGTAATCATATTCATAGGTTCCCCTCCTATTTTTTGTGCCTCTCATTATACTTCTGCACCATATTGGCCTTGGCCGCCAGACTGCCTGGCTTGGCATCCTGGTTGTAGTAGGCAGTAGATTCCTTCGCGATCTCCCTGGACCTGGCGATCTTGTCCGCCCTGGCGGACTCTGCCTTCTTCTCAGCCTCCTCCATGGCCTTGAGAGTCTGGCTCGCGTTCATGTTCACCTTCTCCGGCGGCAGTCCCTTTCTCTCCCGCTTCTTATTGGCCTTCTCCACATTCTGTCTGATCAGCTCGTCCACGTCAACCTTTCTCAGGTAGAAATTAACCCCGATCTGCTGAATGACCTGGAGAACACTGCTGGCCACCCAGTAGAGGCCAATGCCCAGAGGGAATGAAAAACAGAATACAACAGACATCATTGGCATATAGATGTTCATGGATTTCATCATCGCGGCGCTTGGATTCTCCTCATCGCTTGTCTGAGGCTGGACAGAGGTCATAAGCTTGGTGCTGTACCACTGAGTCAAGCCGGACAGTACGGGAATCATAAGAGCGATGAGAGCCATGACAAAGCTTACCTCAGAGCCTCCGACCATAAACTCCCGCAGCACATTAAAAGGCGTGTAGGTAATATTCATGCCCAAAAACTGCTGCATGTTGTTGATGGCGTCAATGGCGTTCTCCCCGGCACTGCTGACGACGCCGGCAATATCAGGAAACACCGCCGCGAGCTCACCCCACTGCTTGTCTGTCAGCTTGTAGAGAAGGTCCACCACCTTGTCCATGTTGGAGTAATCGACGCTGGCTAAGTTGTGGGTCTCCGCCAGACCGGTAAACACTTCCGAGGAAGCGAATCCCGTTGGCAGCTTAGCTATGATCAAATCAAAATAATTTCTTACCGATGATACATACGCTGGAATATTGTACATTACCCTGTACAGGGCTAACATAATGGGAAGCTGGATCAGAAGAGGAAGACATCCTCCTGTCATGGAAGTGCCGTACTTTTCATAGACTGCCTTTGTCTCCACGTTCATCCTCATCATGGAGTCATTGTCATTTTTCCCTTTATACTTTTTCTGGATGGCCTGCAGCTCAGGCTGCATGACGCTCATCAGCTTGCTGGACTTCTGCTGCTTCAATGTAAGCGGCAGCATCAGAAGCTTCATGACCAGGGTGAACAGTATGATGCACAGACCGATATTCATCACACCAAATGTGCTGGTAAACCGGAACAAAGCCTCCATGATCCATCCAAGGACCTGGGCAACAGGGCCTAATATGCCGCCTGCTTTTGTCAAAACTAAAACATCCAATGAACTACCTCCTCGTTGTTACGGAACTGGGTCATAACCGCCTTCTGCCCACGGATGGCATCTGAGAAGCCTCCTGGTGGACAACCATAAACCTTTCACCGCGCCGTACTTTTCAAGTGCCTCAATGGCGTATTGAGAACACGTAGGCGTGTAAATACAGTGATATCTCACCTTTAAAGGGGATAAAAAAATCTGATAGCCTCTTATACACAGGATCAATACTTTTTTTATCACGGGGATCACTTCGATTCTTTCATAATGTTATGCAGTCCGCACAAGTGCCTGTACGCACTTTCCATTTTTTTGTAATCCGAATCCGCGGCCGCCGCCCGGGCCACCACGATGATGTCTAATCCAGAGTCTGTCTGCTCTCTGTTCAATCGAAAACACTCTCTCAACAAACGGGTCACCCTGTGTCTCACCACACTGTTCCCCACCTTCTTGCTGACGGAGATCCCGATCCGGGTCTCCTCTCTTCCTGTCTGGTACACATACATCACAAGAAGCCTGTTTGCACAGGACTTTCCGTTCTTATAGACGGTCTGAAAATCACTGTTCTTTTTTACTGAAGGAAATCTTCTCATGGAACCTCCCGCGCGCCCACTCCCGTATGCATATAAGACAAAAGGCCACAATTTCTTGCGGCCCGTTCATTACAAAACATCCCAGTAAAACCCGCCTTAAGGCGCGTAAACGGGATTAAGCAGATAATCTTGCTCTTCCTTTTGCTCTTCTGGCAGCTAACACTTTTCTTCCGCCTGGAGTACTCATTCTGGCTCTGAAGCCATGAACTTTTGATCTCTGTCTCTTTTTCGGCTGAAACGTCATCTTCATATCGCGGGCACCTCCTCTTTATCCTAACTTATTTCTTTCATAAGCACATTAAGACTATTTTAAAAATGGATTAAACATCTTCTCAATTATAAAGAAGGAATCCCCTAAAGTCAAGCACTTTTCGCAAAATA
>CAJUSJ010000066.1 GCA_910588865.1 uncultured Lachnospiraceae bacterium | reverse complement strand
TGATAGGGGTAGTCTGCGCTTTTTTCGCTACCCAGAAGGTATTGTTTCAAAGTAATTAATAGTTCTCCGCGCTCACTTCAAAATAGCTCTGGGGATGGGCACATGTGGGACATACTTCCGGTGCTTTTGTCCCCACTATGATATGTCCGCAGTTGCGGCACTCCCACACTTTCACCTCACTCTTCTCAAATACAGCGGCAGTCTCCACATTCTTAAGAAGAGCCCGGTATCTCTCCTCGTGGTGCTTCTCAATAGCGGCCACCAGGCGGAACTTTCTGGCCAGATCGGCAAATCCCTCGCTCTCCGCGGTCTTCGCGAACTCCTCATACATATCAGTCCACTCGTAGTTTTCTCCATCCGCGGCTGCCTCCAGATTGGCCTTGGTGTCGCCGATTCCGTTCAATTCCTTGAACCACATCTTGGCGTGCTCTTTCTCATTGTCCGCTGTCTTTAAGAACAGCGCCGCGATCTGCTCATAGCCTTCTTTCTTGGCCTTGGAAGCAAAATAAGTATATTTGTTTCTGGCCTGGGACTCCCCGGCAAAAGCAGCCTCCAGATTCTTCTCGGTCTGTGTTCCCGCATACTTGTTTCCCATGATCTTTTCTCCTCTTCTCTTGAATTTTTTCCGCGGCCATCCCCGCCTCCTGCCCCAAAGAGGGACTCCTCCCGGGCAGCGCTGCCCCGGGCCCGCTATAACCTGTGTCCGCCAGCCAGCCTGGCAGCTGGTTTAAAATATCCCGGATACCTTCTCCTGACTTCCTCCTCATCTACCCGGTAACGGCTCAGATGCTTTGCCATCAGGTTCCTGGCAGTCTCCGGATCCTTGTCCCTGACTGCCTTTAAGATTTTCTCGTGATCCTCCACCAGGCTCCTGTCCTTGATGGTACCCAGGGCCATGTTCCGCACCCTGTCAAAGTGCACCATCATCCCTTTCATCATCTCGTATGCCTGCAGCTTTCCGGCGGCTTTAAACAGAAGATGATGAAATTCGTCGTCCAGCTCCATCAATTTCTCCAGCACCCGGTCCTGCTCATAGAACCACTGAAGCTTAATATTGCTCTCCAGTTCCTCCAGAGAGCTGTCCGAGGCTTTCTCGCAGACCAGCCCCACCACAGCGGTCTCCAGCACGTTGCGGACAAAATACGCCTCCTCCACCAGATCATAGTCAATGAGGGACACCACGCTCCCCTTCTGGGGATAAATATCCACTACCTTTGACTTAGCCAGCTCAAGAAGCGCCTCCCGTACCGGAGTCCTGGACAGGGATAGCTGGGCCGCCACTTCCCGGTCGCTGATGCTGCTGCCCGGTTCCAGCTCCAGCCGGATGATATTATCCTTCAGGATCCGAAGCGCGTAGTCCCGTCCGTTCTCTCTCCCCAGCTGTTCTGTTATATGCATGGCCAACCCCCCTGTCCTTAATCTTAATAACGCGAAGAAACGCGTCATTGGCGCGCTTCCTCGTTTCGATCTATTTATTGATCTCTTACTGAACGTATTTCTTAAGCGTGGCTCTCACGGCCCCTGGTCCGGCCAGCATCTCCGCGAACATGGCCTCTACCTTGTCTCCCAGACCTGCCTCGTATAAGTTTACACCAAATACCACAGGATTGCAAAGGATTTCTTTCAGCTGGCCCTTATAGGAATCCGGATCTCCTGCCTTCACTCCGAGAAGCTGCTCCTGAAGCTGGGTCAGCATGGGATCCGCGCTGACAGTCATAGCCTGGCCCTTGTCGTCCACACCCAGAAGATATCTGAGCCAGCCAGCCAGCGCCAGCGGAATACATGTGAGGTCCTTCACATCCAGCTTGTCGCTTGCCACGTAGGACTTGATGGTCTCGCCAAAACGGATGCCAACCTTCTGGCTGGTATCGGTAGCGATCCTCTGAGGCGTATCCGGAATAAATGGATTCGGAAGCCTCTGGTCAATGACCTCGTGAATAAAGTCCATAGGGCTTATGATACCCGGATCCGTCACCACCGGCATGCCCTCGTCGTAGCCAATGTGCTCCACCAGCTTTTTAAGCTCCCCGTCGCCCATCTCGGCGGCAATACTGGTGTACCCCAGAAGGCATCCGTAAACCGCCAGAGCCGTGTGCAGAGGATTCAGACAGGTGGTCACCTTCATGCGCTCGGTCATGTTGACGGTGTCCCGGGTGGTTAAGTACACACCGGCCTTGTCAAGGCTTGGACGACCGTTGGGGAAGCGGTCCTCAACAACCAGGTACTGGGGGATCTCCGCGTTTACGAAAGGAGCGATATAGGTGTTCCTGCTGGTGACAACGGGAGCCATGTCCTCAACGCCGGCCTCTGACAGCTGCTTCTCGATAACCTCCGCCGGCCTTGGGGTGATCTTGTCGATCATACTCCAGGGGAACGATACCCTGGCCTCGTCGCTTACATACTCCTCAAACTCCTGGGGAGCCAGTCCCTTCTCTTTCCAGGCCTTCACGATGGCCAGAACACTGCTCCTGAGCTTCTCGCCGTTATGGCTGCAGTTGTCCATGCTCACCAGGGCTATGGGAGCCGCTCCCGCCTGATAGCGGGCATACATGAGAGAGGCCACAACGCTCATGGCATGGCGGGCCTTGTCCGGTCCCTGGTCCATATCCTCCCGCACCACCTTCATCAGGTTGCCCTGGAGATCGCCGATGGCATACCCCTTTTCGGTGATGGTAAAGCTGGCCATCTGGAGAGAGGGATTCTCAAACACCTTCTTAAGCTGGCTCCACTGCTCCTGGTCAGAACTGTCGGCCTTGATTCCCTTCGCGATGGAGGCAATGACCTCCTTCTCTGTGCCGCCGTCAGGTTTTAAGCTGACCATAAGAGTCATGCTGTCGTGAGGCCAGTAAATCTTGTCAATGATATCATAGTCAAATGTCTCTGCCGCCACGATACCGCTGTCCGCCAGGTTTTCGTTCAGAAGACGCTGCTGCAGTCCGGCGATAAAGCCTCTGAAAATGTTGCCCGCTCCAAAATGCACCCAAACCGGTGCCTTCTCTGTGTTCTCACACATGGTCTTCCAGTCATACTTCGGAAGAGCCACACCCGCTGCCTTCCATCCTTCCTTATCCTGAAGGCCTTCATAACTTAATCTCATATCTGTTGCCGCTCCTTTCCGCTTTGCGCTCTGTCTCCCCGGGGCCTTCCAGGCATCCGCCGGAGGCTTCCCCGGGAGCTGTGAACAGTGATTATTTACCAGACATCTTGTCAATGGATTCCCAGAGGCCGTTAAGATAGGTGGCTCCCAGCGCCCGGTCATAGAGACCGTAGCCAGGACGTCCAACCTCATCCCAGATCATCCTTCCATGGTCAGGGCGGACATATACATCCTTTGGACAGGTATCATACACAGCCTTCACGATCTCGAACATATCCAGGTCTCCTGTGGAAGACAGATGAGCCGCCTCCCGGAAACGGCGGTATCCCAGGTACTTCACATTGCGGATGTGGAGGCAGGCGACGCGGTCCATCTCACCGAAGTGGCGGATAATAGCCGGGATATCATTCTCCGGATTAGAACCCAAGGATCCGGTACACAGGCACAGGGCGTTGGCCGGTGAGTCATGGAGGGCCACGATCTTATCGAAATCCTCCTGGCTGTGAGAAATGCGGGGAAGTCCGAAAATCGGCCATGCCGGGTCGTCGGGATGAACCGCCATCTTGATCCCCACTTCCTCACATACCGGAATAATGGCATCCAGGAAATACTTATAATTGTCCCGAAGCATGTCCGGGGTGATGGTCTCGTACTGCTTTAAGGTCTTCTCAAGCTCTGCCAGACGCTCTGGCTCCCAGCCCGGAAGGGTGAATCCGTTGCTGTCCTCCGCGGTCTTTCTCACGATCTCCAGGGGAGTCATGCTTCCCAGCTCCTGCTCATCATAATACAGGCTGTTGGAGCCGTCTTCGTCGATGACACGGGCAAGGTCTGTGCGCAGCCAGTCCAGAACCGGCATAAAGTTGTACACGATCACCTTGATGCCGTACTTCGCCAGGTTGCGGATGGTTGTGATGTAGTTGGCAATGTACTCATCCCGGGTGGGAAGACCCATCTTGATATCCTCATGGACATTGACGCTCTCGATCACCTCGCACTCAAGGCCGGCGGCATGGACTTCGTCCACATATGCCTTGATCTCTTCCTCGGTCCAGACCTCTCCGGCTGCCTTGTAATCCAGAACCCCCATAAGGCCGCTCATACCCGGAATCTGCTTGATCTGCTTCAGTGTGATGGAATCGCTGTCAGACCCATACCAACGAAATGTCATCTTCATAAATATTCTTCTCCTTTTTCTCCTGAATGGCTCAGGTTTTTTGATATTTTTACTATAGCACATTTTTGCTATCTAGTCAACTAATATATTAGTCTATTAGGATGTTTTTTTTAATCCTTGCCCTATCTGCCCATTTACGCTATTATAGAAAAAGATTTAAATCCGTGTCCGGATACCGGTATATCCCTTGTGGCAGCCCGGGACCAGCGGTTTTTATGCCCGCCTTCTGCCATAGTATGTGCCGCCCCGCCTCCGGATATCCTGTGGAATTCAAAAAAAGGAGATGTCTATGAAACCTGAGAAAATCATTGTCGCTTCCAAGATTGACGAAAAAACCTTCTGCCGGTTCGCCATATTTGATACATTGATGCTTCGAAAGCGCTGGATATCGCCGGCTGTTTTTGCCGGAATCCTCTTATTTTGCTCCCTTCTGTGCTTTTTACAGCGTCACAGTGCCCAGCAGGCGGAGCTTCTGGCCCTTGTTCTCATGGCGGTAGGCTTAGGGGTGCCTGGCGTCTACTTCGGCACCTTCTTTCATTCCCTGAAGACCCAGGCCCGCAAACTGAGACTGCAGAAAAACCGCCTGTCCTACACAGTTGCGCTGAGCCAGAACGGCGTGGAGGTCACCAGCGCCAAATCAGGAGGCGGCCATGTAACCTATAATTGGAACCAGGTTTTCGCGGTTTACAAAAAACATGGCTGCGTTTATCTGTATGTGTCAATAAAACAGGCTTTCCTTCTGCCCGAGAACTGCGTTGACCCTTCCACAGAAGAGCTGTGGGACATGATCGCCAGCCATGTTCCCGCTGAAAGGATCCACAAAGAAAAATAGGGAACCCGCTTTCAGGTTCCCTTTTCAATACTTGAGTAAAACAGCACTCCTCCTATAATTATCGCCCCGCCCGCTACCTGCAAAGGTCCGGGTATCTCTCCGAACAGCACTGCCGCGAACGCGGCGGCAACTACCGGCTCGCACAGTTTTGAGGCTGACACAAAGGTGGGCGACAAAAACTTGAGACACCAGCTGAAGATGCTGTGTCCCAGGATAGTGGAAAACACGGACAGCAGAAATCCCACAGCAGCGGCGCCAGAGCCGCTGGCGGTGAGGGAATAACCCTGGACCCCTGTGAGGATCACCAGGGTTAAAGCGGAAAACACATAGACGATATAGGTGTAGCAGGTAGTGGACATGGATGTCCTGGCCACCCGTCCGATGAGGGTGTAACAGGCCACCACCATGGCTGCCGCCAGAGCCAGCATGTCGCCGTAAAGGTGATTTCCCCCTTCACCGGAATCCGAATACGCGATCAGCATGCTGCCCGCCAGGGTCACGGCAATGGCGGCCGCGGCCTTCGCGGTGATCTTTCCTTTTAGAAATATCCGGTAACCCAGAGCCACCCATATAACCTCTGTACACACAATGGCTGTGGAACTGGCCACCGTGGTGTGCTTGAGGGACTCGAACCAGGTCCAGAAATGCAGCGCCAGAAAGATCCCGCTGACCGCGCACAAAAGACCGGTCTTTCTATCTGTTCCCAGAAGCTCCCTCCTCTGCTCTCTTCCTCCCCACACTACCGGGGACATAAGGAGCACGGTCCACAAAAGGCGCCAGGCCGCCGTCACCACCGACGGGGCCTGAGAGTATTTCACAAAAATCGCGGACAGGGAAATGCCCATAATCCCGATGACGATCATGATCATGGGATTCTTCTCTAAGTACTTCATAGCCGATGATCCTCTCCCTTATGGTCTTCCTCCCCCAGAATATAGGGAGTCTCCTGATATACATAAAAATTCAGCCAGTTGCTGTAGAGGGTGTTGGAGGTATTCCTCCAGCACAGCACAGGCATGGAGAAGGGATCATTGTCCTCATAGTAATTTCGGGGGATCTCCGGGTTCAGCCCTCTGGCCACATCCCGATGATACTCATTGTTCAGGGTCATGCGGTCATACTCTGGATGTCCCTGGATAAAGATCTGGCTGCCATCCCCCTTCATAATCAAAAACAGTCCCGCCTCCCTGGACTCTGCCAGGACCTGCAGCTCCGGATGGGCGGCCACATCCTTTTTCCGCACTTCCGTGTACCTGGAATGAGGCGCCATAATATAGTCGTCCAGCCCTCTCACCAGAGGTACCTTCCGATCCAGGATATGGTGCCGGTAAATACCGGAAAGCTTCTTGTCCCTCTTGTATTTTGGGATTCCAAAGTGATAGTAGAGCCCGGCCTGAGCCCCCCAGCACAGGTGGAGGGTAGAGGTCACATGGGTCTTGCTCCACTCCATGATCATGGACAATTCTTCCCAGTAATTGACCTCCTCAAACTCCATCATCTCCACCGGAGCCCCTGTGATGATCATGCCGTCGTACTTTTTCCGCTTTATATCCGAAAACGGCACATAAAACTTGTTCAGATGGCTGGCAGAGGTGTTCTTGGACTTGTGGGTGCTGAGCATGAGAAAGGTACAGTCGATCTGCAGAGGCGTATTGGACAACGCGCGCAGCAGCTGAGTCTCCGTGTCCTCTTTCACAGGCATCAGGTTCAGGATCAGGATCTCCAGGGGCCGGATATCCTGACTCATGGCCCGATCCTCATCCATCACGAAAATATTTTCAGACTCCAAAACCGTCCTGGCAGGAAGGTCCTTTTGGATTTTAATGGGCATGGTATTCTCCTTCCAGGAGTTTTAAGAGATCTTCTTCCGACAAGATAGGGATCCCCAGCTCCCTGGCTTTTTTATTTTTTGATGAAGCGGAATTCACATTGTTGTTGATCAGATAGGTGGTCTTGGCCGTGACAGAGCCAGTGGCCCTGCCTCCCCTGGACTCAATGAAATTCTGCAGCTCTTTTCGGTTTTTAAAACGCTCCACGGACCCGGTGATCACAAAGGTCATGCCCGCGAATTCTCCCGACTCCTCCTCTTCCTCCACCGGCTCAATGGTCAGCTCCGCCATAAGGTGATCCACCATGTCCTGATTCTTCTGCTGGGCAAAATAATCCATCCACGCTTCCGCGAGAACCTGGCCGATGCCGTCCACCTCTGTCAGGGATTCGCTGTCCGCCTGCCGCATGGCGTCAAAGTCGTATTTAAAATGGCGGCACAGCATCTTGGCATTTGCCAGGCCGATCCCCGCCACCCCCAGGCCGTAGACCACCCTTACAAGGGTAGTGTGGGAACTGGCGGCAATGGCCTGGATCAGATTGTCGTAAGACTTTTGGCCAAACCCCTCCATCTCCACAATGGCTTCCCGATGCCGGTCCAGGTGGAAAATATCCGCGAATTCCCTGATAAACCCGGCCCCGATAAATTTCTCCAGAGTGGCCTCGGACAATCCATCGATATTCAGGGCATCCCGGCTCACCAGAAGGGTAAAGCTCTTGATCTTCTTTGCCTGACAATCCGGGTTCAGGCAGTAGAGAGACTTTACGTCATTGACCTGACGGATCTGAGTCTCCCCGCCGCACACGGGACAGACATCTGGAATATCTTTTATGCCGCCCCTTGTCAGATTGTCGGCGATCTGAGGAATGATCATGTTGGCCTTGTACACGGTAATGGTGTCGCCGGCCCCAAGCTCTAAGGACTCCATGATACTGATATTGTGGACACTGGCCCGACTCACCGTGGTCCCTTCCAGCTCCACCGGCTCAAACACCGCCACCGGGTTGATCAGCCCGGTCCTTGAGGGACTCCACTCAATGTAGGACAGGGTGGTCTCCCGAACCTCGTCAGCCCACTTGAACGCTATGGCGTTTCTTGGAAATTTGGCGGTTCGCCCCAGTGATTCCCCGTAAGCGATATCGTCAAAAATCAGCACCAGACCGTCGCTTGGAATGTCATATTCCGCTATGGCCCCGGCAAAGGCTTCCACCGCGTCAGACAAATTTTCTCCAGTGACAACCTGATACTCCACCACCTGAAATCCCTGGGACACCAGCCACTGAAACTGTCTGTCCCTGGAGTTCTCAAAATCCACCCCATCTGCCTGGACCAGGGCAAAGGCCATAAAATTCACATGACGGCTGGCCGTGATCTCATTGTTCAGCTGCCGCACAGAACCGGCGCACAAGTTCCTTGGATTCTTGTACCTGGCGTCCATGTCCTCAATCTCGCCGTTCATCTTCTCAAAATCAGAGTACCGGATCACCGCTTCCCCTCTGAGCACCAGGGTCCCTTTATAGGGGATCCTGAGAGGAATGTTTTCAAATACCCTGGCATTGTTGGTAATCACTTCCCCGATCTCCCCATTGCCTCTGGTGACGGCTTTCACAAGGCTGCCCTCCTCATATGTGAGGACAACGGTCAGGCCGTCCAGTTTCCAGGATAAAAGGCCGGTCTGGTCTCCCAGCCACTCTTTTAAGGCCTCCACCTCCTTGGTCTTATCAAGGGACAGCATGGCTGCCGGGTGAGTCTCCTTGGGAAGCTCGCTTAAGACTTCATAACCCACCTTCTGAGTGGGACTCCCCGCCAGGACAGTGCCTGTCTCCTCCTCCAGAGCCCGCAGCTGGTCATAAAGCCTGTCATACTCAAAATTGCTCATGATCTCCCGGCTCTCCTGGTAATAGGCTTTAGCCGCTTCCGACAGCCGGGCGGTCAGTTCTTTCATTCTCTCCAGTTTCTGATCCATCTCGCTCCTCCTTGGGTCTGTTATCCCGGTCCCTCCCGGGTCGGATCCTGATCCAGAATACTCATAAGCTCCTGGTATTCCTCCGCTGTAACCTTACGCCAGGTTCCTGTTTTCAAATCTCCCAGCCAAATATTCATGATCCGGATCCGCCGCAGTCCCCGAACCCGGTAACCAAAAGCCTCACACATCCGACGGATCTGCCGGTTCAGCCCCTGGGTCAGGATGATGTGGAACCGCCTGGTTCCGGTAACCCGCATACGGCAGGGCCTGGTGGTCGCGTCAAGCTCTTTGAGATACACCCCCGCTTCCATCTTCCTGACAAATTCCTTTGTCACAGGCCTGTCCACCTGGACCACATATTCCTTCTCGTGGCCATTGGCTCCTCTCATGATCCGGTTCACCAGCTCCCCCTGGTTTGTCATAAAGATAAGCCCTTCCGAGTCCTTGTCCAGACGTCCAACAGGGTACACCCTTTCAGGGTAGTTCACCAGCTCCACAATATTCATGGCCCGATCCTTGTCCGATGTGGTGCACACCACGCCCTTGGGTTTATTGACAGCCAGCAGGACTTTCTCCGGCCTTGTGATCTTTCCAGGATCCCGTTCCCGCTTTTCTGCCGCCACCATCTGCCCGCCGCAGACAACCCTCTGCCCTTCGCGGATCTTCATCCCCATGACCGCCGGCTCTCCATCTACCGTAACTTTCCCCTCCAAAATCAGGCGGTCCGCCTGCCTGCGGGAGCAGATTCCCATGTCACTTAAATATTTATTTAAACGGATCTCTTCCATAAAACAGTCTTCTCCCTGGCCAAACCATGTTCCCGGCCTGACATATTTCCCGGGCCTTTCCCCCGGCTTACAATTCTTGCTCTATTCTAGCAAAAACCAGGTTAAAAAGCAACTTAATTTAAAAGTAGACAAATCTTAAAATTAGCTCTATAATTTAAAGAAAACGTGAACACTGACCATTTGTGGAAAGCAGGAGGCACCATGGAAAATATAGTATGGAACGAACAGTATAACATCGGCGTCGAGGTTGTGGACAATGCCCATGCCAAGCTTTTTCGGATCGTCAACAAACTGACAAAGCTGTTGAAAGATGAGCAGACCGCGCGGCACGCCTGTGAAGAAGGGATCAAATATCTGGAAAATTATACCATGAGGCATTTTTCAGAGGAAGAGGCCTATATGCGTTCAATACACTATCAAAATTACGCGTGGCACAAGAAGATCCATGACAATTTCAGAGACAAGACCTTAGTCTCCCTCAGACGGGACCTGCAGCTGTCCCAGTATTCGCAAACTGCCGTAGAACGTTTCCTGGCAGTTATGACCGGATGGCTCACAGGCCACATTATAACAGAAGACCTGGCTATTGTGGGAAAGAACCTGAGCAAAAAAATATATGAACCCTCATCCAAGTTGTCTATTGTAGCCAAGGCTGTCAACAACGCCATGGTGGATGTGTTTCAAGTGGAGGCAAAGCTTGTGCAGACCAGCTACAAAGGCCAGAATATAGGGAATAGTCTTTATTGCCGCCTGACCTATGACATTGACAATGACGGAAAGGTGCAGCTTCTTCTGGGAGTGGAGGAGCAGCTGGTCTTAAAAGGCGTGGGAAGGCTGATGAAATATCCGCCTACCAAAAGAGACACCTTTGTGAACACTGTCGCTCTCCAGATCTTTGAACAGCTGTTCCGCCATATGGGCAAGCTGTTCCGGTCCGGGTCAAACTGCGAGATCACTTCCAATGATCTTCTGGACAAAGACGCGTTTCGGGCTGATTTTATGCAAGGATATCCCTGCAGCCTGCTGTTTAATACCAGGGTAGGATATTTTATCTTCTGTTTCCGCACCTGGAAAGAGCGTTGCTGTTCACACCATGACGAATCACCCAGCTGATTCGTTATGGGGGCCAAAACGGCAGGCTTTCAGAACTTCTGCTGGTTGACGCCCCTGGCGGTTATGAAGTATAATTGACAGAATGAAATACATAATAAAAATACATGACGTAATGGAGGATATTACATGAGGCAGTTTTTTGGCATGAGCCAGAACGGAAATCTGGCTGAGGCGGTCCGCGGGCTGATCAGTCCCCAGTTCATTATGCTGTTATCAAATGATAACCAGTTCGAAGCTCATGTAAAGGCTTTAGAGACCCTTTACCCTGGGGTACCCAGTATCGGATGTATCGGCATGAGCTATGACACAAGGATTGTGGAGCACGGTGTAGGCATCATAGCTTTTTCCGACGGAGTCAGCGCCAGAGCCAATGTTCTGGAGCAGGTTTCGGTCATGCCCGTAAAGTATATCCAGCGCCTGGAACAAGATATCCAACAGCTCAACGGATCCGGCAGCAATACGGTGTGTATTGATTTCTGCACAGGCAATGACGCCTGTGTGCTCACCACTGTATACAGCGCCTTAAACCGCAGGGAAATCTCCCTTGTGGGAGGCACCGGCGACGGGGGCAAGGTATCCGCCAACGGTAAAGTGTATCAGGACGCTGTTGTCTACGGACTGATTAAGAATCAGAACGGACGGGTAAAAACTTACAAAGAGAATATCTACCGGCCCCTGGGTAACTATCGCTTTATCGCCTCGGACACGGACAAAGCCAGATACATGCTGGGATCCCTCAACGGCCGACCAGCCAAACAGGTATATCAGAGTATTCTCAAAGTTACCGACCAGCAGATCCTGACCCAGACGTTCCAGAATCCCTTTGGCAAGATCAACGGCGACGATATCTGCATCATATCAATCAAGGAAGTCAGCGGCAATTCTCTCGCCTGTTTCCGTCAGGTCAATGACTCTGACGTGCTGTTTTTGCTGCAGCTGGCAGACTACAAGGCCATTACGAAAGAGACTATCGCCAAGATCTGCCGGGATTTTCCAAAACGTTCCGCGGTCTTCTCTGTCAACTGTCTCTTCCGGTATAAGCTGTTCAGCCAGCACAACTATATGAACACCTATCTCCAGGACATGGGAGCTTTAGGCAGCCATGCCGGTCTTGTGGGCTACGAAGAACACTATAACAACCGTTTTGTCAACCAGTCCATGACCTGCGCGGTATTTGAATAGAAGGAGGAGGCGCGAATGTTATTTTCAAAAAAAGACCCCAAAAAGACGGGTCAGACCACACAGGAGTCCAAAAGCCTCTATCCCGTGCTTTATGTGATCGAAAGCCTGGACGAATATAAGAAAAACCTGATTCACAAAGAAGTCCAGTCACTGCGGGAGCTTGGGATGGTGGAAAGCTCTTTCTCCGGCGTACTGCAAAAGGCAGATCATTTTCAGGAAAAGCTTCAGGACTTCGGACAGTCTTTTTCCAATATCAACGACACTGCCGGACAGTTCATGGAGGTAAGAGGAGCCATCAGCCAGACCGTATCCGAGGCAAAAGAAAAAGTGGAGGAGCTGAAGGAGACTTCCGAACAGGTGGAGCAATCCTACAGTGAGATGGAGCATACCTTTGAACAGCTGCAGACAGCCGTAAAGAGCATCCAGCAGTGCATGGATAAGATCGTGTCCATCGCGGACCAGACCAATATTCTGGCAATCAACGCCTCCATAGAGGCAGCCAGAGCCGGCGCGGAAGGACGGGGATTCTCCGTGGTAGCCGCCAAGGTTAAAGAGCTTGCCAACGAGATCAAGGACCTGGCCAGCGAGGTAGACACAGGAATTCACGACGTAAAGCAGGGAACCAGCCAGCTGAACGACAGTATTCTGGCATCCCAGCAGGCCCTGGGCCACAGCGTGGATACTGTAAACAGTACATATGAAAGCTTTAACAAGATCACTGCCGCGGCCGAGGGAGCCAGGGATGTCCAGGAACAGATATCCAGCGTAATTCAGGATTCCCAGCAGGGCCTCCAGACCGTGTGCCAGTTTTTCGACGATATCAAGGTTCAGTACCAGGAGGTTGTAAAGCATATCAAGAGGGCAAGCAACCTGGGTACCACCAAGAGCGCCATGTTCGAAGATATTGACAACATGATGGCCCAGATCCCGCCTATTATCCGAGAGGTGGAGGAAGGCTGAGGCAGCGGCGGTCCCGGAAGGACAATAAACAGCCTGATGGGCGCTTTGCGGCCAAAAAAGAAGAATCCCCCCACTGCGTCTACTTGCGGCGGGGGGATTCTTCTTTTTTATATACTTGAATATAAAATATATGCCGGATGCTTGCAATGTGTATTTAGGAGTTCGCTTTCCATGGACACACAATTCCGAAAAGGGAGTTACCTTATAAAGGTGTGATTTTTATGTCAAATTATAAGCATCGCGTCCCCGAAACTGAAAAAACGGTATTGTTCCCTAACCGCCTCCCGGTAGGCATGAAGCACCCGCTCCCTCCCCGCCAGCGCTGACACCAGCATCACCAGGGTGGACTCAGGCAGATGGAAGTTGGTCACCAGACAATCCAGGATCTTAAACCGATACCCAGGATAAATGAAGATGTCTGTCCAACCGCTTCCCGCTTTCAGGATCCCATCCTCCCCCGCGGCTGACTCTAACGCGCGGCAGCTGGTAGTCCCCACGCAGATGACCCGGCCGCCCTCTCTTTTTGCCCCATTGATCTTCTCCGCCTCCGCCTCCTCCACCACATAAAACTCCGAGTGCATGTGGTGATCCAGGATATTGTCCACCTTCACTGGACGAAATGTCCCAAGACCTACATGAAGGGTCACATGGGCGATACAGACCCCCATGTCCCGGATCTCCTCTAACAGTTCTTCGGTAAAATGAAGCCCCGCCGTAGGAGCGGCCGCGGAACCGTCATGCTTCGCGTAAACGGTCTGGTAGCGGTTCTTGTCCTTCAGCTCATGAGTGATGTAGGGAGGCAGAGGCATCTGCCCCAGCTGATCTAAGATCTCCTCGAAAATTCCCTCATAGGAAAACCGGATCAGCCGGTTTCCCTCCTCCACCACATCAATGACCGTTCCTTTTAAAATTCCGCCGCCAAAAGAGATGACCGTTCCTGGCCTGGCCTTCTTCCCCGGCTTTACCAGGGTCTCCCACAGGTCACTCTCTCTTCTCTTTAACAGAAGGACCTCTATCTTTGCCTCGGTCTCCTCCTTCACGCCGTAGAGACGGGCCGGAATCACCTTTGTGTCATTGACCACCAGGCAGTCCCCTCTTCTTAAATAGGACAACAGATCCCGGAAATTTTTATGCTGTATATCTCCTGTCTCCTTGTCCAGAACCAGCAGCCTGGAAGAGGACCGGTTCTCCAGGGGATCTTGGGCGATCAGCTCCTGGGGAAGGTCAAAATTAAACTCTGATACGTTCATGATTTCCTCCGTTTTTTACGATTCTCGTGGATAAGACGGGGGAGAAGGCCACTGTTCCTCAACCTCCCACGCCTCCTATGATCACTTCAGACGCCCCGGTACTGCCATAGATCTTTTCCAGCACCGGATCCGCCGCGATGGCCTCCTGCTGCCTTCCCTGAATCTGAGACATCACTGCCCTTACCTCCGGCTTCTCCCCCACCTCGCAGATATAATCGTTGACCTGGCTGGCCACCTCCTGAACCATATAGTATCTGCCGCTCTCATCCTTTTTCGCGTATCCCCAGCTGAACGCTGGCATCAGTGTGTCTGTCTCCCGATAATGGATCTCATAGTAAGGGAAGATCACATAGGACTCCGGCTCTGGCCCCTGGATAGAATAGCAGGAAATATTCTCGTACTTCTTTACACTGGCTTTCACCAGCTCCATCCGGGCCTGCTCTCTGCTCTTGTCTTCCTCCGACCAGCCGTCAATTCCGAACACCCACGCCAATAGTTCCGGATCACACTCCTCTTTTGCCTGACAATAAGACTGGACAAGTCCTGTCAGCTCCAGTATGGCATCCTGCTGCAAAGGGTACTGGGATGGATCCGCCGCCCCGGTTTCTCCGCCTGACAAATCTCCTTGTCCGCCGCTTTCCGGGTCCGTGGACTCTCCTGTCTCCTGGTCTTCCGCCGCCAGCCCCTGGCCGCCTTCGTCTTCCTCCGCACTGCTGCCTTCGGTCCCTTCCGTGGTCTCCAGCTTGCCCTTCTGGGCATACTCTACGGGAAGATAGGCGTCATCCTCCCCCCCGCCGCTTTTGTTGTCTGTCAGGATAATTATAATAATCAATACAATCACGATGAGAGGGATAATCCCAAAACGCAGCGCCTTCACAACAACGCTTTCATCCCGCTCCCCTCTTCCCGGCCTTCTCCTGTTTATCATATCTTCCGTGCCTCCTAGCCACCAAGTCTTGCTCTATTCTAGCAAAAACAGAAGTAAAAAGCAACCGGTTCAAGATCAGACTCGGGATAACCTGGTTTTGTAAGGGCGTTACTGTTCACAGGTGCCCTGTGAACGTAACAGCATATGCCCATTTAAAATCGACTGCGGCGCTTGTTTAGAACCGACCGAAACGGAGTGTAGAGGGGCATATGCTTTGCTTCCATAACGGTATTGGCCCATGGCTGATCCGTCATGGTGGGAACCGTAACGCTGGGACAAAACATTAAAAAAATTTCTACTTGCATATTTTAGAAAAATGTAGTATTATACTAGTAATGCGTCTGTAGCTCAGTGGATAGAGCAGTGGCCTCCGGAGCCGCGTGCGGAGGTTCGATTCCTCTCAGACGCATTATTTTTGTGCTTTCAGCCCGGGGCTGAGAATGCTGAAATCCCTGATTTTACAGTGTTTTCGCAATTTTTCCCATGTAATTAGAGAAAGATGGATTTTGCGGAATATAGGGAATTTTTACTGCCCAGATTCGTCAGGAATCGTTGATGTTAGCCCACAGCTAGAGACTTTATATCCCCTACTGTGGGCCTGTTAATATTCATGCCGCCTTTATATATAATCAATATTATCCCGTCTGAAATGCCTCCAACTGTCCGTGGAGTATATGGATATACTTCTTATAGGTTATATTGATATCTGAATGTCCTAACAGCTTGCTTACAATACTGATATCCACTCCTGATGTCAGCATCCTTGAGGCAAATGTATGTCTAAGAGAATGAATGGTATAGTTTCCATATACTCATCTGTTCTGTTGATGAAATCACCCTTTTTCCCCCTAGGAATCTCTGTTTGTAAAAGTACCCACCGCTTTGGCCAAAGACGTCTTTCCAGAACCGGAATTTCCATCCAGCCATAAAGTTAAATCCGGTTTAATCCCCCATTGTCTAAGTGATTCCGATAAAACCGACATAAGATTCATCAAAAACACCGATACATGCTTTCCATACACGGCAGCAATATATCTACAAACATAAACAGCTGTAATCGGAATTCCTCGTCATTTACTGTCTCTCCTGAAAAATAGTATCCATCAGCATTGGTATAAATCCGTTTGTCAAATCCCTCCTTGGTTATAGCTCCGTTTGAAAAGCAGAATACTGTATTTCCCTCCACCTTATTGAAGCCTGGCCATTTTACAATATACTCACTTATATCCATATCCTTCATCGCGGATACCAGAGTCTTTTGGAAGTCCCTGTTAAACCCTTTGATGTCTTCAATATAGACAGCCGTTGGTATTTTTGAACGTATCCCCCTATTGTTCAAAAATATAGCAGGGACATTCAAAAGATATTCCTTATTACCGTCTACCAAAACCTTCAATGTGTAGATGCGTTCCTCCTCCGGCAGCTTGATACTTACCTTCTCCAAATATACCAGAAAATTCGTCACCTCATCTTGCTCTCTCCGATAGCCTGTCGCGTCTGATTCACATGAATTCAGTTTTAATAACATATGGTTTCCTCCCTTTTTATCTGAATCCATTATCTCACACCAGCTTTGAGGGTTAAATTCCCGATTATTTTTAATTTTCCACTTGAAATACGGAAACCGCCTATATCCAGGCGGTCTCCCTTAATTATCTATACCACTTTCAATCATCATTTTTTTGAATTATTCTACTTGACAATTCATCAAGAATATGGTGTCGCAGCGTCAACCATAGCCTTTATTTGATTGATTTCTTCCTCCAGAATAGCAATAAGTTCTCCAGCCCTTTTATCATAGCGCCTAACTAAATCAATAAGATATCCGTTTACATCCATCAAATACGTAAAATGCCATTTTTCATCTTTCCAAAAATACAATATATCAAAAAGTTTCTTCATCTGTCTCTCTTCAAAACTTTTCTGCTCTTCATCTTCATGATTTTCCTGCTCTTTAATATCAAAGGCATACGATTTATTTTTCCGAAAGACACTTTTTAACTCTATTGGAGTACCCCACCTTGCTTTATAACTATTCTCAAGTTCTTTCAGTATTTTCGAAAATAGAACTGTTGGATTATCTATCGGCTTCCCAATGCCACTACAATATCCCGAAAAATCACTCATATTCCACTATACTCTATCCTTTTTAGCACCCTTCCCCACTTTAAACCTCCTCTTTCATTGTATTACAATATATTAAACACCCTTTGCATATGCTTGGCATGATGGAAATGACAAAAGCCAGAAAATCCATGTTTTACATATTTTTCTCGCCAAACCAGAACTTCCCTTTAAGCTTTTACTTTGCATCCACTCTAAGTTCTGGATTAATCCTCCTTAGATATTCATCAAATAACGACACTGTAAAATCAATCTCTCCATATCCTGACGAAAGGACAATCCCTTTACTGATCAGACGCACCCTAAGGGGGAAATAGAATTTACCCTTTTCCTTAAGATATGGGCCACATTTGAAATCGTACATGGCGATTCCCTACATCTTACCATTGCAAACAGAAAGTCATGCTCCTTTTTTGTACAGCGCTCATATCTGATTTGGAAAAGTTATCATCTAAATTTTTTAGAAATGTAGCAATCACCCGCTCTACATTTTCCAAACTGATTAAATCCCTCTCTGTATATTCCCAAACAGTATTACATAACTCCTGAATGAAAAACGGATATCCCTGGCTCCATTTCAAAATCCCCATGATAGCCTGTTCTTCATAATCTACTCCTAAATCCTTTGCTGGCTCCGCAATAGTATCTCTTGCCGTTTCATCCGACAACTTTCCAATCTGATCATATTTAAACAAACGTTCTGTATAAGAGTTCCCGCCCCCCGACGTATAAGGTGATACGCATCTCACTGCCAATACCTCCTTATCATCTATGCGTTCTCTTCTAACCGTTCCCTTGGAACACAAGAATAGTTTTTACCGGAAGTTCCAAAAACTCTGCTATTGATTCAGGTGAATCTCCTCACTTTTACATATTGATATACTGTCTAGTCTCCCGGCTAATCACCTTGTCAGTAAAACTTAAGATTCTTGCCAGCGCAAAGGTTTCCTGTCCTTTATCCGATATCTGCCGCACCAGTTCTACACATTCTCTGATTATTGCCTTCTGTTTCTTTTCCTTCCCCTTATAAGTCAGGGGAAGGATACTGAATGCTACTTTTTTCCAAACGCATTACTTAGCCTTAAGCTATCTTCTTTATTCTATTCCATCATAGAACAAAAGGTATCATAAAATATTGAACTCTTTTCCGATCTGCTTTATCTGTTCAGCGGACAGCTTGGGGAAGAATTCTTTGATTTCATCAACAGACAGCTTTCCTGCCTTCACCATGCGTATGGCTGTCTCTTTTGCTGCCTCTTTTGCTGCCTCTTCCGCAATCTTATTGATCTCTGGTTCCATAATCTCTAACAATGCCTGACACATTCCCTCATCTCCTCTCAATTCTTCCACCGCCTGCTGATTCGCCCGGATACTTACCTCCAATACCGCATCCGCAAGCTGCTTCTCAACTTCCTGGGTCAAGCCCTCCACACGCTCCAAAAGTTTCCGGACTTCCTGTTTCTCCAGATTATTGGACAGTGATCTCAGCCACATATGGGCTTCCCTGTCCAGTTCTTTCGTGACGATCAACTGGGTTGGAAACAGAACCTCATCTAACACGTAATAGATTCCCGCATATGGCTTTTCTATGCGGATTCCATGGCTCTCAAAGTATCGGAAAAGGCCTTCCGGCTTTCTCTCCCTCACTATGGATACGGTAATATCCTCCGCCGGTCTTTGGTCCATCGTCTCCCCGTAAGCCTTATACAGGCAGGCATACGCGGCCGCTTTATAAAACGTGTCAATATTCAGGCTGTCATCCGGTGACTTGTACTCTAAAATATTATGTCCACGGAACAGCTTTCCGATCTCGCTCTCAATCTGTACCGCCGGCTCTTTCTTAATTACCAGCAAATCGATCTCCAATGGTTTTGTGTTCAGGTTATATTCCCGCTCATATACCAGATCCTTACGGTTCGCTGACAGTTCCAGATCCATTGCCGCCGCGAACCCCGGATGCCATTGAATTTTTTATCCGCCATCATTCTCCCCTTCTCAGCGGTGCTTTATCCCGCTCCTCTAAGTTTATTATATCGAAAAGAACCCATTTGTTCAAGAGCTCTTTCCAGGGAATCCAATCCTGCTGATCTCCAGCGCTACACGCGCTCCGTCACGAAATCATCCCAGATAGACCACCGCTTGCCTCTCCGACTGTACCTGAATCATTTCATCCAGACACACCTCCAGCTGTCCTTTCAGTTCCTCTCCTACTTTTTCCATAAGCTTATCCCATCTATCAGATGCCGCATCCTTTTGATCCTCCCCTTTTCCCTCCAGAAGAAGACTGATCCTCTCAGCTATGATCATATCAATAAAATTTTTTTCTTTCATTAGTAGCATTTCCTCTCTTTCCGTCAATTTCCTCGCCGTTGTTTGGAAAAATTACCACGGCACCTTTTCCAGACTGTTGGAGAGCCAGTGATTCCCAATATATGAAATCCACTGGTTCCCCGCCGCACCATACTACCGTGGCACGGATCCCTCTGTCACATCTTTCTGTCTGTCATATATGATGCTGATTGTGTCTGTATCCCGGTTATACCAGTACACGTTATCCGACAGCACCTCTTCCTCCGGCACCTCTGACTCGTTGACGTGCCTCACCATCTCCCGGAGATCACCCATCACGAGTTCCTCATTATAGGGGATCACAAGAACCTCGTGGACGCTTGATGGCAGTATGATCAGATCCCTCCCAAGGGCGGACGCCAGCCGCCTCAGCTCACCATCATACAAAACCACCGCTGCCCCGTAAATCCTCACACTGTTGCTCATCACATACATGGGGCAGGTTTGAGGAACAGAGAAAAGCTCACCAAGGAAATCCTCCCCTTGTTCTTCCCCCATACTCTCACTGACAATCTCCCTCATTACCTCTGCCATGGTTTTCACGCTTGTGGGAAATCGTCTCTGGGTATTGGCCGCGGCGATCCCATTCTGGTAATCTTTATAAAAATCGTCCACATACAAGATCACCGCCGAGTTTCGGCCCTCTGCCATAAGCTGGAATCCCCACCTGACAAGGCCGTTGTTTTTCACAGTTTCCGTCAAGGTAATCCTGGTCTTTTCCCCGCATAACCGCTCCAGCTCATCTTTCATTTTCCCGCAATAGATTTCAAATTCCTGATCCATTTTTTCTCCTTCCTCTCCTGTATGGAAGCCCTAATGGGGCAGCTTCCAGATACTGGAAGACTTACCCCGGCTCCTGTCACGCCGCTGTCCGGCTTTTTGACTTTTTCAACTGTGGTAATACTGAGCCAGTAGCTTATCGCAGGCTTCTGATCCATCTGGGGCGGGCATCACGCCTTTCAGCACATGCTTTTCCCAGAATTCCTTTTCTATGGCGGTCAGCTTCTGGATCATTGCTTCGTCACGCTCAATCCTGACATATTTAAACTCCCTCCCCATGATCACCACGGCAATATACCATGCCTTCTTCCCGGTCACAGCCATGTAGTGGCAGCACTGGATCAGATAGTGGGACGCTATCTGGCCATCCTTCCATTTATCCGCATTGTAAGCGTTGGCTGTCTTGCACTCCAGCCCCGCCTCCTCCCCCACGACCAGACGGTCTACATCGGCAATCATAAAAGGATTCTCTTTACTCCGGTACATCATGTTGGAGTGGCGCGCCCTGACCCCCGCCGACTCGCAGAACCGCTGAGCCACATAGTTTTCCAGATCCCTTCCCTGCCTCATGGCTTCATTATCTTCCTCGCTGACCCCCAGGATCTCCCCGGCCATTTTCATCCTTTGCGTGATCATAAAATCTTCCCTACTTGGTCTGGGATTTCCTGATGGGTGGTTATGGAAACAGATCACACATGCCGCATTACTTAATATGGCACCTTTGAAAATATTTTTAATATCAATACAGCAGCTGTTTATGCCTCCAACTGCCGCAATCTCTACCGCCAGAGGTTCCAGATTTGTATTCAACGACATAACAACCACCATTTCCCTGTCAGACATACCGATCAACGGCCTGACCGTCTCCACCGCTTTCTCCGGTTTGTCAAATGCCCCCATGCCGTAAAGCGTGCGCTCCTCCCTCACCATCTGCAGCCGGACAATCCCTACCCGCTTTCCTGAAACGGGCGCCTCCATCATTGCTTCTATCTCTTCTTTCTGTAAATCCTGTTTCATATATCCGCGTTTCTTCCCCTCACTTAAAAAGGGAGTACCGGATATGGCACTCCCTGTAACACAACGGTTCTCTGGTATCTTATTACCCTTTAAACGTAAGCGATGAATAACCTACCGTTATCCATCGCTATAAAGAACGGATCATCAAATAGAAGGCAGTTATCAGCTTGGTAGCTGGCCTTTCTGTTTCTGCATCCATCACACCGCAACACCGCTCTTTTACGAATTCACTCCATGGCATCATTGCTTCCACGCCTGCGGGCTTGTCTTTGTTGTCCGGCATGTAGAGCAGTAATGTATACAAATATTGGAATACGTTCAGACGATTTGCTTTCGCTGTCTCTACCAGACTGTAAATGATCGCGCTTGCTTTCGCTCCCTTTACACTGGTGTGAAACAGGAAATTTTTTCTCCCGGTCCCATACGCTTTCGCGCGCCGTTCCGCTCGGTTGTTGGATATTTCGCTTCTTCCGTCCAACAGGTAGTTGCCCAGCGGCTCCCGGTGGTTGGCGGCGTAATTCACCGCCTTTTCCAGTCTGCTCCCACTAAGCGGATTCAGGGTTCCCAGCCATTCCCAGAATCCCTCCCATACCGGAACCTCCTCCTTAAGCCGCCTCTCCTTTCTCTCCTCAGGGGCCAGATCCTTCAGAGTCCTCTCGATTCGGAAGAGCAGGTCGCAGTAACAAAGGCCTACCTCCGCTGGGAGCGGCTGTTGTTCTTTTGCCCTTTCCGGGTCAGCCTCTTCCTGGGGGATCTCCTCCGGCGAGTTGGTGTCCAGCAGCTTTATCTTTCTTCGGCGGACCGCGGGGACTGCCTCAAAGAAGTACCTCCGGCAGTGCGCCAGGCAGCATACCAGGGTCACGTTTTCCACTTGGTTGTACCCCGTATAGCCGTCACATTCCAATAGCCCGCGGAATCCTTCCAGAAAGTTCTTCGCGTATTCCCCCTTCCTTCCCGGCTGATATTCATACAGGATAATCGGCGCCAGTCCGTCATTCCCTGTAAGATAGATCCACATATACGAGGACGAGGCGGCCTCCCTGCCTTTTTCCCGCAGGACCTGGCAGACCGTTTCATC
>CAJUSJ010000065.1 GCA_910588865.1 uncultured Lachnospiraceae bacterium | reverse complement strand
CCCTGTTCGATTCCCTGTTCGATTCCCTGTTCGATTCCCTGTTCGATTCCCTGCTCCATCCCTTGTTCGATTCCCTGCCTGATTCCCTGCCTGATTCCCTGTTCGATTCCCTGTTTGATTCCCTGCTCTATTCCTTCTCTCTTTATCGTCTTCGCCTCATATTCCAGCACTTTTCCACCCATAACAGATCTCACTCCTTCCCTGATAGATTTATACTTTACGGCTATATGCTCCAGCACCTTGTTGGACATCTCAATGATCGTGCGTCTTGTGTACTCGCTGATTGCCCCCTGACTCACAAGTTCTTCCAGCTTGTTTTTAATCTCCTCATATTCCGCCCGCAATGCCTGCAGCTTTGTCTCGTCCTTCTCATACTCCTCGAATCGCTTTTCGTGGGCGAAGATATAAAACGGGATCAGGAGCAGCAGCTTCTTTTCGAAGATCTCCTCTATTGTGTATCGCTGGGATTTCATCACGAGAATATCATACTCCACATTTCCTCCCGGTGTCTCCATCCTGACTCTCAGTCTGTCCGGTGTCGCGGCATTATACCTCAGAAACAACACAGCGGAATGGGGGAATGTGACGGTCAGCACATTGCCTCTGATCTCCCCCTCATCGAGAGCGATCTGGGTGTCGTACTCAAAAAAACGGATCAGCATACTGTTATCCGTACCGCTTTGGCATTCCAAATGATATTTTTTCGGTTCTTTCCCCAAGACTTTAAAACTGGAGTCCGTAACCCGCTCGTCCTCATTCCCTCCTTGTTGGTTCAGGAAATGTTCATTTGGGGAAAAAATAATCCGCTCTTCCCCGGTATAATTCTCTCCAAACACCTCGTTGATCACTGGAATGATCAAGGAACGGCAGTCATTGAGCAATGTGCGGAACACGTCATCATAAGGGGTGCTTGTTATCTTCACATTATCCATGGGCATCCTTCTCCTTTTATGATAGTTTACCATATTCTACTGTTTTACTCAATCCCGTTGACACCAAAAAACCGCGGACACCAGGAAACTCCGGGTATCCGCGGCATATTGTTATCCGTTCAAATTACACGCTATCAGCGTGAGCAAAGTCCGGGGTCCAAGGTCAATGGCTCTGGGCCGGGCTGACGGCAACGCCCTCATAGTAAACGGTTCCGTCAGCGCCTCTGCTGTACTTGCTGAAGAAATTCTCCCAGATCATCCAGGACTCGTCCGGAATGTAAGCGTGGGGAGTGCTCTTTACCGCGGTGTACTTCACCAGCGGGATCTGGTTGGCGTCGCTGTAGGTGTAGGTGGTGTAGAGCCCCTCGGTGGCAACCTGCTCCTGAGCGCCTGCCACTCCGTTCCACCTCTTCCAGAACTCCAGAACGTTCCGGTTGTTGGTGCCCTCGGAGATGTCCATGCCGTCTCCGTCAAACTCGCCCTTAAAGGACCAGGAGGGAATCAGAAGGGACATGTCGTCGGTGTCCTCGCCGGCGCTCATGTACCCGATTGGGGCAATGGCGGCAAAGGTGCCTGTCAGCTTGCGGCTCAAAAGCCATGTCATGGAGCCTCCGTTTGAGTGGCCGGTTCCGTAAACCCGTGAACCGTCGATCTTATAGTTGGCCTTGGTCAGGTCAATGACCTGGCGGATAAAGGACACATCGTCTGTCTCCGGAGCGCCGATCTGGAACAGGCCGCTGTTCCATGTGGGAACCGGGACAAACGGTCCGTCAACCCGCTCATTTAAATATCCCTGGGGGAACACCACGATGAAGCCGTACTTGTCAGCCACATCGGCCCAGTGGGACTCTTCCGCCAGAGCGTACATGGATGCGCTGTAGCCGTGGCTTACCACCACCAGGGGAGCCTCTGTCTGGGCTGAAAGATAGGTCTGGGGAACATAGGTGATCCAGCGGCGCACATAGCCGTCGATCATCTGCTCACTGAAATGGTACCCGCTTCCATCTTCATTGGCAGTGAACTCTTCCGTGGGATACAAGGTTCCTCCGGCATAGCCCAGGAAACGGCCGTTCCGGGACATAAAGTCCGCCCAGATAGATGCCGGAGCCGCGGCCTCGGCGGTGACTCTCACCTCTGCCGCCTCCTGGTTGACTCCTTTCCAGTAGTCTACTGCTGCGCTGTCGCCGGAAGCGCCTATGGACCACACCGGAACCGGGATCTTGTTGTTCTTTAACTGAAGCTCCTGCTGCCCGTTAAAGCTGTCAGCGGGGAAGGGGAAGCTGAGCCGCTCACCCACTTCATTGAGAACAGCGGCCGGAGCCGGGGCCGCGTCCACCATGGTAAGATTGCAGAAAATAGCCGGATACTCTGCCGCGATCTCACAGGCAGCGGCGCCGCCCTGGCCGTATCCTATGATGCTCATATGGGATTTATCTGTTGTAAAGGTGGCATCCTGCTCTGAGGTCTTGCTTCTGAGCTGGGTGTAAACGGTTCTTAAATACTCCGCGTCGTCTCTTCTGGCCTGGTCATTATTCAAATTCCACTGGCCGTCAGCCTGTAAAAACGCCAGGGCAAACTGGTTGGCATTTGCCGCGCCAATCCACTGCTGCCCGATCTCACCCGCGGCAAACTCCTGGGCTGTCACCTGGTCCGGCGGAAGAACGATAACCACTGGCCGCCAGGGCTGCAGTGTCTCTGGGATATAGACGCTGTACTCCCCGCCAACGACCTCACTCCGCACCGGCTGATTGTGGAACATGCCGTGGATAGGGGCATCGTAGGGCTTGGCCGGGTCCACATAGTAATCGGCCTTGGCGTAGGACGGCATGACGGAGATCATGGACACCATGGCAGTCAGCGCCAGACATTTCTTCCAGCTTTTTGCTTTCATAAGCAGATTCCTCCTTGAGAATTAAGTAAAAAACAGTTATTGTTACGCACATTATTGGGCAAAAAGCCCAAATGTTGAATCTATTATAATGGTTTTATGTGAAATCTGTCAATATGATCTTATTTTTTTCACAGCCAAACCCGGTGAGCCTATATTTGCTTTTGACTTACCACTTGTTTTCATGTATACTTAAAGAAAAATGCGAAAAGAGGCTTTGTACATATGAATAGACCCCAAAGATTTTCGGCCGCCGCCGCTGTCCTGGCCGCCGCGGCATCTTTAAGCGGCTGTCAGGCTGCCGGAGGGTTGACGGTTCCTGACGTGATCACGGTTCAGAGTAAAGATGAGAATGTGATCACGGTCAGCAGTTCCGAGACCGTGAAGGTGGTTCCGGACATGGCGCGGATTCGGTTCGGCATCACTACCCAGGCAGAGGATGCCAAGACCTGCCAGGACAACACCAACAAGGATTTGTCCCGTGTCATCCAGTTTTTGAAAGAGTCCGGCATACCTGACGAATCGGTCCAGACATCCAATTACGGCATGAATCCCATCTATGACTACAGCTCTGGGCGAACCGCTGTGGGCTATGAAATGCAGGCTACCATCCTGGTGTCTGATGTCACCCTGGATCAGGCGGCAACCCTTCTGGGGGCCTGTGTGGACAAGGGAATCAACAACATTGACAGCATTTCTTACACTTCCAGCCAATATAAAGAGTGCTACGAGACAGCCCTGGTCCAGGCCATTGACGAGGCCCGCCACAAGGCTCAGGCCCTGGCTGAAGCCGGAGGCTGCACCCTGGGGGAGGTGGTCCGCATACAGGAACTCTCTTCCCAGTCTGCCCAGTACGACAGTTCCTACGTGGCCCGCTCTTCAAACAGCGGACTCATGGGCGCGGACATGGTCATCGAACCGGGACAAGTCAGCGTGGAAGCCATAGTCTCCGTGGACTTTGCCATTGAGTGATCGTAACGAAAAATTCCGGACAGCTTCCCGTGGGAAATGTTGTCCGGAATTTTTGATTTCTTACCCGTAAGCTCCGCCGTCCTCGGCCGAGAAATCTGTTATGCCTCTCACCTCAGGCCGTACTCCCCGGCCCGGTTAAAGGCAGACTCGATCACCTTGTCCATATCATAGTACTTGTACTCTGCCAGCCGTCCTCCGAAGATCACATTCTTCTCCTTCTTTGCCAGGGCCGCGTACTTCTCGTACAGTTCCTGGTTTCTCTGGTCATTTACCGGATAATAAGGCTCCATGCCTTCCTGCCAGTCAGCAGGGTACTCTCTGGTAATCACGGTCTTGGGCTGGGTGCCGAACTCAAAGTGCTTGTGCTCAATAATCCTGGTATAGGGGGTCTCCCTGTCTGTATAGTTAACCACAGCCACTCCCTGGTAGTTGTCCGTGTTCTTCACCTCTGTCTCGAATCTTAAGCTGCGGTATTCCAGTTTACCGAAACAGTACTGGTAAAAGGAGTCAAGGGTTCCCGTGTAGACAATGGTCTCCCCCAGGCTGTCGTAGTACTCTTTTTTCTCCAGATAGTCCACCCCTGTCTCCATGTCACACCCCTCAAACAATTTCTCAATGATCACATTGTAACCGCCCATGGGAATCCCCTGGTACAGATCATTAAAATAGTTGTTGTCATAGGTGTACCTTACAGGAAGGCGCTTGATGATGAACGCGGGCAGTTCGGTACAGTCTCTTCCCCACTGCTTCTCCGTGTAGCCCTTTACCAGCTTCCTGTAGATATCCACTCCCACCAGGCTGATGGCCTGCTCTTCCAGGTTTTTCGGCTCCCCGGCGACGCTCTCCTTCTGCTTTTCAATGATGGCCCTGGCCTCCTCCGGCGTGGAAATGTTCCACATCTTGCTGAAGGTGTTCATGTTGAAGGGCATGTTGTACATCTCGCCTTTGTAGTTAGCCACAGGGCTGTTGGTGTAGCGGTTGAACTCCACAAGGCTGTTGACAAAGTCCCACACTTCCCGGTTGCTGGTGTGGAAAATGTGAGCGCCGTACTTGTGTACGTGGATTCCCTCCACATCCTGACAGTAGATATTGCCCCCTATGTGGTCCCTCTTCTCCACCACCAGACAGGTCTTTCCCTTTTTTCGGGCCAGGTACGCCCACACTCCCGCAAAAAGTCCGCTGCCTACCAGTACATAATCATATTTTTTCATTGTCTGCTTTCTCCTTTTTTGCCTTTTGCTCCTTGGTGCCATAAGCCTTCCTTTTTTCCCGCTTCTCTAATGGGTCCTCCTCCAGCTCCAGGTGAAGCTTTCCCACAAGGACGATTATGGATCTTCCCTGGGCTCTGCAGATCCTCTGGTTTTCCAAAAGAGGCTCCTGCCCGTCGTCATAATACCCATTAATATCGTCTCTGCCGGTGTCTATGCTGATGTGCCAGAGGCGGTTTTTGGGAAGTCGGGGCGGGCCAAACTCGTGGGGCTCCCAGTGCATGTTATAAATCACATAAAAATAGTCGTCGCTGCTGCCATCGGGCCGTTTGCCATAGTCCCCGCAGTAGAGAATCCCCAGCTGCCTGCGGAAATTTTCGTATTCCGGCCTCCAGGCCTTTTCCCCGTGGAAGGACATATCCGGATGTCCACATGCCAGATAGTCCATGTTCTGGGCCTCCTGTTTCATGTGGAACACCGGGTGGGCCCTTCGAAAGCCGATGATGTGTCTGGCGAAATCATAGATCTCCCTGTTGGCCTTTATCTGGTTCCAGTTGAGCCATGAGATCTCATTGTCCTGGCAATAGGCGTTGTTGTTGCCGGACTTGGAGTTGCCGAACTCATCGCCGGCCAGGAAAAGGGGGGTTCCCTGGCTTAAGAACACCATGGTCATGGCGTTGCGGATCTGGCGGCGGCGCAGGGACATCAGCTTCTTTTTCTTAGACACTCCTTCCTGTCCGCAGTTCCAGCTGTAGTTGTAATCACTGCCATCCCGGTTGTTTTCCCCGTTTTCCTCATTGTGCTTTCTGTCGTATGATACCATGTCCATCATGGTAAATCCATTGCTGTGGGCCATGTAGTTAATGACTCCCAGCCTCTTTGGATTGTTTCCCACCCGATACATCAGGGGCCGGATCTGATCCTCGTCCCCTTTCAGAACCCGGCGCATGTCTGTGAGGAAACCGTCGTGGTATTCCGCGAGATGCTTTCCCGCTCCACCATCTACCCCTTCCCAGCTGGTGGCAAACAGCTTTGTCCGGCTTAAATAGGGATCTCTCCCGATCAGATCCACAGGCGCGCGCCCTACCAGATGGATCCCGTCCACATGGTATTCTTCCACCCAGAACCGGACAATATCCAGCACAGAGGCCGGGCTTTCCTTTCCGCTGAAATACAGTTCAATGATCAGCTCCATATCCGCGCTGTGAATCTCCCTCACCAGGGTCTTGAATTCCCACACAGGCCGCTTTCTCTGGCCGCTGCTGTAGGCGGCCTTTGGCGCGTAATAGTATCCCCCGGTATAGCCCCAGTAATTCAGCCGCCCCGTGGGCTCAGGCTCCCTGGCCGCCCTTGGGTTCCACTCTCTCTCGTGAGTCATAACCTCCTGAAACTCGTTGATTGGCAGCAGTTCTATGGCAGTGGCTCCCAGATCTTTTATATAGGTGAGTTTCTCCATCAGGGCCCGGAACGTGCCTTTGTTCCGCACCTTTGATGAGCCGTGGCAGGTCATTCCCCTGACATGGCACCGGTAAATCACTAACTCGTGAAAAGGGATCCCGGGCGGATGATCCCCTTTCCAGTCAAAAGACGTCTCTCCATACAGAGGCGAAAGCATTACATGCTTTATGTTCTCCGGATTTCCCCAGCGCTCCCAGCCTGTAAACTGCCTTCCGCAGGGGTCCGGCTTCAGCTCTCCGTCCATCTCAAAGCAGTACATGGTCCCCCTGGGCCATCTCCCCTCCAGAGTCAGGTTCCACACATCCCCCTGTCTCCTGGCCGGATCCATGGGGATCTTCTCCTCAGGCTCCTGCTGATCTTTCTTATACAATACCAGACTTAAGCTCTCAGCCAGTGACGCCACTGACACATGTATCACTTTATCTGTAACCGTAAGTCCCATGGGATATCTTTGATTGCACTCATTTATGATTTTGTAGTGTTCCACCTGGAATCCCCCTCTTTTATCGGTCTGTTAAAATGTTCAAGTCTGCCTCTCGCCGGCCTCGATCCGCTCCGCCAGCTCATTTAAGTACATCCACCGCTCCATCTTACTTTCCAGCGCGGCCTCTTTCTGGTCCCTCTCTTCTGTCAGTTGGTTCAGCTTTACAAAATCCCTGGCCGACTCCTGGATCTGGATCTCCAGCTGTGCCAGTTCCTCCTCCAGGGCCTGGATCTGATCCTCGATCACTTCCCAGTCCTTCTGCTCCTGATAGGTAAAACGGAGCTTCCGGGCAGCATTTTTCCCCTCCTTTCTCCCTGCCTCGCTCTTCTTTCCGTCTTCTGCCTTTTTATCCCCGCCGCTGTTTTCCGGATGCCGTCTCTCATACTCGATTTGATAATCCGTGTAGCCGCCTTCGTACTGGCTCACCTTCCCCTGGCCCTCAAAGGCAAATATCCTCTTTACTATCCGGTCCAGAAAATACCGGTCATGGGACACAGCCACCACAATCCCCTCAAACTGGTCTAAATAATCCTCCAGGATCGTCAGGGTCTGGATATCCAGGTCATTGGTTGGCTCGTCCAGAAGCAGTACGTTTGGGGCCTCCATAAGGATCCTCAAAAGGTACAGCCGCCGTTTTTCCCCGCCGGACAGACGGCTGACGACCGTATACTGGACACTGGGCGGAAACAGGAACCGTTCCAGCATCTGGGAAGCGCTGATGCTGCCATCCCTTGTCTTTACATACTCGCCTACATTTTTAATATAGTCAATGACCTTCAGGCTCTCATCCATGGCTTCGTTTTCCTGGGAAAAATATCCCAGCTTCACGGTCTGGCCCATATTGATGACGCCGTCGTCAGGCTCTGTCCATCCGGCGATCATCTTCATCAGAGTGGACTTGCCGCTGCCGTTGGGCCCTATGATGCCGATCCTGTCATCTTTTAGAAAAATGTAGCTGAAATCCCGGACAAGGACCTTATCCCCGTATGCCTTGGACAGTCCCTGTATCTCCACCGTGGTTCTGCCTAAGCGGCTGGAAACAGATTCCATCTCCACAGCCTTGTCCGCTTCCGGCGGCTTCTGGTCCCTTAAGGCCTCATACCGCTGGATATGGGCCTTCTGCTTGGTGGAGCGGGCTCTGGCGCCCCTCCGCATCCACGCCAGCTCCACCTTCAGAATGGACTGGCGTTTCCGCTCCGCGGCCGCGGCCATGTCCAGGCGTTCCGCTTTTAACTTTAAGTAGCCTTCATAATTGGCCTGATAACTGTATAATTTTCCTTTATCTAATTCCACGATCCGGTTGGTCACGCTGTCCAGGAAATACCGGTCATGGGTGATCATGACGATGGCTCCCCTAAACCGCTTTAGGTAATCCTCCAGCCACTCTGCCATCTGGCTGTCCAAATGGTTGGTGGGCTCGTCCAGGATCAGAAGGTCTGTGTCAGACATCAGGGCGCTGACCAGGGCCACCCTCTTCCTCTGTCCGCCCGACAGGGTGCCCACCTCCTGGTCAAAATCAAAGATTCCCACTTTGGTCAGCATGGTCTTGGCCTGGCTCTCTAAGTCCCAAGGGTGCTCATGGCCTTCATTGTCCCTTACAATGCTCTGAAGCACCGTGTCCTTTGGGGTAAACTTAGGGTTCTGGGGAAGGTATCGGATATCCAGGTTCCGCCCCCTTGTCACTGTGCCCTGATCCGGCTCCTCAAGTCCTGCCACCAGCCTCAGGAGGGTGGATTTGCCTGTGCCGTTGATGCCAATGACGCCGATCTTCTCCCCTTCATTTACCGCTAAGTCCGTGTCGTCAAAAAGCAGCCTTTCCGTATATGATTTTGTCAGATGTTCTGCTGTCACAAGATTCATGATATCACCAATTCTACGGGACAATGGTCTGATCCCGCAATCTCTGTATGGATATCCGCGCTTACCAGGCGGTCCTTTAAACATTGAGATACACAAAAATAGTCGATACGCCACCCGGCGTTCTTCTCCCTGGCCTTAAACCGGTAGGACCACCAGGAATAAACCCCTTCCTTATCCGGGTTAAAGTGGCGGTAAGTGTCAATAAAGCCTGATTCCAGAAGCTTTGTGAACTTTTCTCTCTCCTGATCGGTAAATCCCGCGTTATTCCGGTTGGTTTTGGGATTCTTTAAGTCGATCTCCCTGTGGGCCACGTTTAAATCGCCGCAGAAGATCACGGGTTTTTTCTCTTCCAGCGTTTTTAGGTACGCCAAAAACGCCTCCTCCCACCGCATACGGTAGGGAAGCCTGGCCAGCTCATTCTGGGAGTTTGGAGTGTAGCAGGTCACCACGTAATACTCCGGATACTCGGCGCTTATGACCCTGCCCTCCTGATCGTGTTCCTCAATCCCCATTCCCAGGGACACGGACAGCGGCTCCTCTTTCGTGAACAGCGCCGTGCCGGAATAACCTTTCTTCCGGGCATAATTCCAGTACTGATGGTACCCGTCAAGGGGCAGCTCAATCTGCCCTTCCTGAAGCTTACTCTCCTGGATACAGAAGATATCCCCGTCAGCTTCTTTGAAATATTCTAAAAACCCCTTGCCAACACAGGCCCGGAGCCCGTTGACATTCCAGGAAATCATTTTTTTCATGGGCGTATTCTCCTTAAATAACATATACCGCCTTTGCCGCTCGGCCGCGGAAGACATTTCCGCACGCTTTTAGTATATCACATATGGTGTGAAAACCGCAATGCATTAGAAAAACTTTTGTCTATTTTCTAAATCGTTGCTGTTCACACGCATTCACGGTAACCGGCAAAAATCCATGGAAATCACCCGCGGCTGATGATCAAGGACAGAGGGCCTTTCCCGGCCCCAGTCAGACCGCTCAACCACCTCTGTATCGTTGAAAATCACTGTATCCAGCAGCAAAGTTAATTAAGTTAAGTTTTTATATTATTTTGCTTTATTTTATTAAGTTTTTCATTAATATTATTTCGAAAAATTGTTTTTTCCCCATCCTATTTACCTTGATTCACTTTCGTGCTATGCTCCAATCAACAGCTATAAATATATTGAAGAGAGGCGTATTATGAACACAAGAATCGAAGCGGATTCCATAGGAACGCTGGAAGTCCCCGCAAAAGCCTACTATGGGGTGCAGACCCTGCGGGCAAAGCACAATTTTAACATCACCGGACGGCCCCTTCACCCGGTATTCATCAACAACCTGGCAAAGATCAAAAAAGCCGCTGCCATGACGAATATGGCGGCCAATGTGCTGGATGAGCACATCGGGAAGGCCATCCTTCAGGCATGTGACGAGATTATCGCCGGTAAGCTTCACAACCAGTTTATCGTGGATGCCATCCAGGGCGGCGCGGGAACCTCGGCCAACATGAATGCCAATGAGGTCATCGCCAACCGGGCCATTGAGATCTTGGGAGGCGAGAAGGGGGATTACTCCATCGTGCATCCAAATGATCATGTAAATATGGCCCAGTCCACCAACGACGTGATCCCCTCTGCCGGAAAGCTGACCATCCAGGAGCTGCTCCCCACTCTTGTGGAACAGTTAAGACGTCTCCACAAGGCGCTGAACCATAAGGCCATCGAATTTGACGACGTGGTGAAGATCGGCCGGACCCAGTTACAGGATGCGGTGCCTATCCGCCTTGGACAGTCCTTTGAGGCCTACGCCGCGGTGGTGGAGAGGGATATCCACAGGCTGGAAAGCCTGACCGATGATTTAAATATGCTGAACATCGGCGCCACTGCCGTGGGAACCGCCATCAATGTGAATCCGGTATATCTGTTCCACATCATCAAGAACGTGAATCTGGTCTGCGGCACCAACTGCTATCAGGCAGATGATCTGTTTGACGCGACGCAGAACTTAGACGGCTTTGTACATATTTCCTCCGTGTTAAAGACCTGCGCTGTCAGCCTGTCAAAGATCTGCAACGACCTGCGCCTTCTCTCCAGCGGCCCCAAGACAGGCCTGGGGGAGATCAACCTGCCGCCCAAGCAGAACGGCTCCTCCATTATGCCGGGAAAGATCAACCCCGTGATCCCTGAGGTGGTAAGCCAGGTGGCCTACAATGTCATCGGCAACGACGTGACCGTGACTCTGGCGGCAGAGGCCGGACAGCTGGAGCTCAACGCGTTTGAGCCAGTGATCTTCTACAATATATTTGAATCCATCGACACCCTCAGGGGCGCTGTACAGACCCTGACCGACAACTGCGTGCTGGGAATCACCGCCAACAGGGACCGGTGCGAGCAGCTGGTGGAATCCAGCGTCGCCATTGCCACGGCCCTGTGTCCCTACATTGGCTACAAAAAATCCGCGGATATTGCCAAGCAGTCTCTGGAATCCGGCGTCTCTGTCCGGGACCTGGTGCTCAAACAACAGCTGATGACACCGGAACAGCTGGAGCAGTGCATGAACTTAAAGGCCCTGACTCTGCCCGGGCACATGGCGGAGTACCGGAAAATGTAGGGCTGTCTGTCCGGGAAAACGCCTGGACCGCGCCCTGTTTCCTAAAAGGAACGCCCCGGGAGGCCCTCTCCCGGGGTGTTCGCGATCCAGCCGCTTCTTAATCCTGTTGTTTCTAATCGGACAGTGAACTCATGCCTGTGTACTCTAAAAACTCGTCTATGACTGCTTTCTGCAGGAGTCTTCTGGTCTCAGGGTCTTTGCCTCCTGCCAGGATGCCGTCCACCTTTGTGACGTAGCGGTAGAAATTGGAGGATGAGGTGACGATGATCTCATCGGCATCCTTAAGCTCCGCCAAGGTGAAGGGCCGTTCCCGCACCTGGATCCCCAGGCGGTAGCAGGCAGCGATCATGTGGGTCTTCGCGATTCCCCTGAGGATAAAATTATCATTGGGATGAGAGATGAAAACACCGTCTTTTAATATAGAGATGTTGCTGTGGGAACACTCGGTGACGATCTCGCCCCGGTGGAACACCGTCTCCCCCACTCCCGCTCTCTTCGCGTCCTGGGAGGCCATGACAGAGGGCAGCAGGTTCAGGGTCTTGATGTCGCAGTGAAGGAACCGGGTGTCTTCTTTTGTGATCACCGCGATGTCTTTTTCCGGATCCTGCATGGCAAAGGGCCGTATGGACACCCACAATTTGCCCATCATGTTATCGCTGTAGGTGTGATTTCTCACATCCACCCCCCTGGTCACCTGCCAGTAGACAAAATGGGTGGTTCCCTCCACTTTGGAAAGCAGGTCCGTCAGGAGAGCGCCCAGTTCCTGTTTCTCCATAGGAATCCTGATCTCAAGGGCCCTGGCGCTGCTGTAGAACCGGTCTAAATGATCCTGAAGCAAAAATACCTTGTGATTCCCTCCGAGAGTCGCCTCATACACGCCGTCTCCGAAAAAATGGACCCTGTCATTAAATGGGACCATCACTTCCTCCGGCGTTCCCACCTGGCCGTCATAATAAGCAAGTTCTTTCATAATTTGATCTCCTCCGCTTTCATAAATAGTACGCCGCCGGGCGCGTGAAGGTTTACTTTGAAAGCCCATCGCCCGTGGTTGCGCGTCCGCTGCCGGGCGCATGAAGGTTTACTATAAAAATAGTACCATACGCCTGGTTTGTCCAGATAAATTTTCCTAAAAACTTAAAATATTTTCCCCCCTTCATCTGGCCCAAACCAGTATAATCAAAATATGTCAAAAAACAGACATAAGAAAATAAAAAAATGGATTGTATTTTTCATAAATTATAATATTATAAAAATACATCATAACTTATGAAGCCAGCAATCTTGCGGCTGGCGGAATAATATGGTATAATCGCGCATGGAGGCTTATAATGAGTGAACTTATTTTTTTCAAACCCTTTTTTAAGCAGGTGCTGTGGGGCGGGCACAAGATGAAGGATTTTTATGGATATTCTATTCCCGGAGACGACACCGGAGAAGCCTGGGTCATCTCCTCCAATCCTCATGGACAGAGTATTGTCCGGGGAGGAACCTATGACGGCAAAAGTCTTGGGGAACTGTGGGAACACCACCGGGAGCTGTTTGGGGGCATAGAGGGGGCGGAATTTCCCCTCCTGGTAAAAGTTCTGGATGCCAACGACCACCTCAGTATTCAGGTGCATCCAGATGATGATTACGCTTTCCGCCACGAGCAGGGAGGACAAGGGAAAACGGAGTGCTGGTACATTCTGGACTGCCAACAAAACGCGGACATCATCATCGGACACCGGGCCAAAACCCGCAAGGAGCTGGAACAGATGATCGGGGAGGGCAGATGGGATGAGCTTCTCAGAAAGCTTCCCATCCACAAGGGAGATTTTTTCTATATCCCGGCAGGCACTGTCCATGCCATCCGAAAGGGAACCCTGCTTTTGGAAGTCCAGCAAAACAGCGACACCACCTATCGTCTCTATGACTATGGACGCCTGCAGAACGGGGAACCCCGCAAACTTCATTTAAGGCAGAGCATGGATGTAATCACCTGCCCCCACATGGATCAGAATACCGCGGGGCCTGTAATCAGCCGCGGCGGGTATGAAATCTGTACCCTGGCAGAGGGACCGTATTTTACGGTCACTAAGTGGAATATAAAGGCAGAGGCATCTCTGGAACAGAAGTATCCTTTCATGCTGATCCATGTCATATCCGGAGAGGGAACTCTGGACGACCAGGCTGTCAAGGCAGGAGATCACCTTCTGGTCCCCGCCGGGTACGGAACCATACACGCGCAAGGCCACTTAGAACTGATCACCACCCACTGATATTATTTTGAGGAGGAAGGCAAACGCGTAAGCGGTTCTCTCATGCCTTCCGACGACTTGGCAGGGGACGCATAGCGAACCGTGCCGATTCATTGTTCTTAGGAGGAAGGCAAACGCGTAAGCGGTTCTCTCACGCCTTCGACGACTTGGCAGGGGACCCATAGCGGGCCGTGCCGATTCATCATTTCATTAGGAGGAGGATATTGATATGTTATTTGGAGCACTGGAAGCAGGGGGAACAAAGATGGTATGTGCCATCGGCAATGAGCAGGGGGAGATTCTGGAGCGGATTTCTATCCCCACAGAGACACCTGATATCACCATGCCGAAGATGGCGGAATTCTTTTCAGGAAAAGGGATCAAGGCCCTGGGGATTGGCTGTTTTGGTCCTGTTGATCTAAACCGCGATTCCAAAACCTACGGTTATATTACCACCACGCCTAAACTTCCGTGGAAAAATTATGATATATGCGGCTATTTCAGAGAACACCTGAATGTTCCGGTGGGATTTGACACTGACGTCAACGGCTCCATGCTGGGGGAGGCTACCTGGGGATGCGCCAGGGGGCTGGACACGGCCATTTATATCACAGTAGGCACCGGCATCGGCGTAGGTATTCTGGCAGGAGGAAAGCTGCTTCACGGTATGCTTCACCCAGAAGCGGGACATATCCTGATGCCCGTCCGCTCTGACGACTCCTACAAGGGCAAGTGTCCTTATCACGGAACCTGCCTGGAAGGCCTGGCCGCGGGACCGGCTATTGAAGCCCGCTGGGGCGCTCCCGGAAAGGACCTGGCTGACCGGCCGGAGGTGTGGGACCTGGAAGCCTACTACCTGGCTCATGCTGTTACCAACTATATCATGACCCTCTCCCCCCAGAAGGTTATTTTAGGCGGCGGAGTCATGCACCAGACCCAGCTCGTGGAGAAAATACGAGCCTATGTAAAGGATATGATTGCCGGATATCTGGTGACAAAAGAGCTGGAGGATCTTGACAGTTATATCACCCTCCCCTCCCTTGACGACAACCAGGGAATTCTGGGTGCTTTGAAGCTGGGGATGGAAGAGTTTGAGCGGGAGAAGAAGTGACCAAAAAGCGGTGAGGAGGCCGTCAGGCGCGGGCAGTGCCGGGCGGCTTTTCGCGGCAGGTACATTGTGGTCAACTCCATAAATCCCCCTTTTCCCGCTGCCAGTATCGGGATGAGACGGAGGGACTTTTCTCCATCCAGACGGAAGAAAGGGGGGGAACCGCCATATATGTTACATACACTGATCTTATTCAGTCCCGTATCTTCGTGGTCGCCCTCGTTGGTCTGTGTTACACGATCTTCAGGGGCAGAAAATAGCCGCCACTACTGCCAATAGTGACGGCTGACCTCGTGAGAGGTTATCGCTAACCATTATTCGGAGGGTAGGCCGCTTCTCTGGCTTTTCCTCTATGGCCAATATACCATATTGGGGATTGGCTTTCGAGTTATTTTACAAAAATGGCCTGTCTATTCTACAATAACGTAGAAGGAGGGCTTATTTTTATGGCAGAAAAGATCGTCGATGAGATGGCGGTACATCTGGAACAGGGACATCTGGAGCATCTGAGCAATGTCCTGTATGTCAATTTCCACGGCCTGGAGGTCCAGGAACAGTGTACGGAGCTGGTTTCCAGCGGCATGGACCAGGAACGTCGCCAAGGTTAAGATGTTTGTGGCCAGTAAAAAGGCCGTGAACAGGCATGATAATACCCTTAAACAGTATACCAGGGAAATTAAATGATATAGTGATTTGTATGATAATCTGTCCTCAGTAGTGCTTATGATATAACATTAAAAACCCCGAAAACACCGGTCACAAGCGACAGATTCGGTATCTCCGGGGAAAAATCGAATAGGGGGAAACCCTTCCCCCCTACTGACCGGGACGGGGCCGCTTTAGGGGCCATATTCCTCTCCTTGGACTCCGCTTTTACAATTTTTACCCCTATGTAATTTTTCATGTGCTCCCTTCTCAATCATGCGATGTCTGTTTTATAACGCTCTTTTTCCATATCCCATTCCACTACCATCAGAACCCCTTTATTATTTGTCACCATACATTTTCCTTCGTTGATTCCTGGCTCCGGACACAGGAAATACTTTCGACCATCGGGGGCTGCCTGGTATCCAGTCAACATATATCCGGCTTCATCAAACAAATACCACCCAGAAGTTCCGCCTGTTTTTTCGGTCAGATATATCCAGCCTGTAGGATATGTCCCATCTTTATATTGATACCACCAGCGTTTTCCATCCGCCGCCAGCTGGAAGCCCTCCTGTAACTCCGCCCCCGCGTCATAATCAATATAGCAGAATCCCTTAACTGATGGGTCATTCCATGGCCTAGTCTTCAGCTTCACTTGACCGCCATTTCTGTCTGACAGGTTGGAGGAGGTATTGCCTTCCAGACAGTCCCAGTACTTCTGTCCATTTTTTGAGTAAATATTAACCACGCGTCCGGCATGAGAAAAGTCAAAGATCACGACAGCCCCCAGTTTTGGAGTCACGCCGACCTTTCCTGCCCGTTTGAACGCGTTGTAAGTGGCAAAACAGTTATAACCCACATAGGTCTGTCTGGTCATGTTCCAATGCTCCAAGGCCTCCTCAGGGCCAAACTCCGCCATCTCCAGCCAAAACTGAAAGGTGCAGCACCATGGTTGTGCCTGGCAGCCCATCAGGCCAGCGGTATTCACGTCTCTGGCATATTTCGTGTAGTTTTGATCTCCTTTGTTAGCTGTCTTGGAATCTAAATCTTTATTGCTCCTCTTTTCGATGTAGCCTTCTTCTGACAACGCTTTCTTTATCAAATTCTCTAATGTTCCCATGCTTTTCTGTCACCTCTTTATTGCCTTCCGCTCCCTCACAGACGGCTTCCTTTATATTTCCAATACTTTTCTCTTTTCTATTACCAGATCATTTATAAATCTATGGCCTTTTAGCGTATATGTGGATCCTTCAAATATCCCTCTACAGCCCATACACATAATCTCAATATCTATATAATAACCTTCTGGATTTCTTGGCATTGCTTTTGTCAGAATCTTCTCCCCCTGGCAATCGCATAATTCCATTTGTTCCACTACCAGTTTATTTCTTGACATGGATAATTTTTTTATTTTCCGCAACTCATTTTTGGTCATTAGATATTCGCTTTCTCCCATTGTCCCCTACCTCCATTAAAAAGGCCCAGAGATCTTCCCAGACCTGAACACTGTACTGTGTCATATTTGCGTTTAGTAAAAATACGTATTATTATGTATTTTTATTGACATACGTATTATTACGTGGTATAATAATCTCATGATAAGGAGAGGAGTAGCAAAAATGCCAATGACACCCCGAGAGATGATTAAACATCTCAAACAAAATGGTTTCATAGAAGTCAGCCAGAATGGCTCTCATGTAAAACTAAAGAATGAATCCACTGGCCGACAAACCATCGTTCCTTATCATTCCAAGTCTCTCAAAAGGGGACTGGAACAGGAAATCCTGAAACAGGCGGGACTTAAATAATCCCGCCTCCATCTTCAAATATTGATTAGGAGGCGTTTTCATGAAACAATATTTTTATCCCGCGATTTTTCATACCGCTGAGGAAGGCGGTTTCTGGGTCTCCTTCCCTGATCTCCCTGAATGTCTGACAGAAGGAGATACCATGGAGGGAGCGTATGAGATGTCTGTTGAGGCTCTTGGTCTCTCCATAACTGACCGTCTCAACAATCACGAGACACTTCCAACGCCTTCTGCCCCCGGACAGATTCCTCTGGAGAATCCAGACAGCCATCTTGTCATCGTCCAGTTTGACCTGGAGGCCTATCAGAAAAAGCATAACTCTAAGGCCGTGAAAAAGACTTTATCTATCCCGGAATGGCTCAACGAGGAGGCTATGGCTATGGGAATCAACTTCTCACAGGTTCTCCAAGAGGCTCTGCTCACCAAAATACAATCCAGATAAGGTCTGCCGCCTGTCCTCACACAGGCGGCTTTGTCTTGAATCTTGAGTCTCCGGACTTGCGCCGGCGCAATTATTCCAGTTTTGTCTTGTCTTCCACTTGTCCCTTGATCAGCTGGGCCAGAGGCATCAGAAACGGCGGTATCGCTATTCCGATATCAATCAGATTTTCCAGGATTGAGATGATCTCATTGCAAATTAACCAGACCGCCACCACGGTGGCGATGATGTAAGGCGGCGACACACTCAGCCCCATATATTGTACTGTGTATTTAATCAGCGAGTCCATCATACAGCCTATAATGATCAGAATCCACATGCCTACTTTTTTATAGATTCCCCGGATCCCCTTGTAACTGCTCACCTGCTCCTCTCGGTATTGTGACGCCATGATTCCGGTTATGTAGTCAGTCACATTCCCGACCACCAGGAGTACCACTGGTAGGGCCAGGATCCCCAGGGCACTGAACAGGGCGCTCCATATCGTGATAAATACCACTTTTACTTTCTGCATATTCATTCTCCCATCCAAAAATAATGTGGCCTCTCCTCTCCGAATAGCCAGAAACGCAGCCAGTCATCTAAGATAATCCCGGCCAGGGATACTGGCAACCAGAGAATAAAATACTGAGGACAGACCTGGTCCAGAACATTACCTGGCAGCTGGCTGTAATCCCAGACATCCCACTCTAGCCACAGGTTGACAACACACCCTGTCAGGAACTCCAGCGCCGTGATGACACAGGCCCCGATGACCACCTGCCGCCATAACGGTATAATCCATGGGATTACCTCATTAATTAGCCCCAGGCAAACAAAGCACAGCCCGCCCAGGGCAAACATACTCCAATGGGTCCAGCCCCGCCAGGCCAGCTCCAGTATGATGTACAGCAAACCACCGGACGTGAACAAAAACAACAATTTAAGACATTTTTTCATCGTTACTCCGCTCTTTTATCAATAGCAATCTTCCTGACGGCATCCATATTATAGATGCCTACCATTGCTTTTCCTTAATGATGATAAAACACTTGCCATCATACATGTAATCCGTGTATTGTTCCGGTTTCCACTCATCATAAACGCCATTCATCATCGTGATCTGGATCATAATTCCTCACCCTCCTTTCCCGCCATAGCCGCTATTTGTAAAAGATATGCCTGTAAAACCTCTGAACGGTACTCTTCCGACACATCGCCCCCATAAAAGATCTGGTCAACCTCCTCTGCTGTCTGGCAGCCGGCGATCCACATGTTGATGGCGTTGCAGTAGGTGGTGTGGTAGCTCACATGCCACATAGCAGCCTGGACTATCGCCTCCATGTCAGCGGCGCTGTAATAACGGCAGGGCTGGCCATCGGCGTGATACTCCAAGCGCTCTGCACCTGCCGCAAGTTGGGCCTGCTTGCCAAACAGATTAAGCTGGTCATGCTCCGTGAGACTGAAATGTTCCACGGAGCCGTCCGCCAGAGTAACGCTGACCCCCTTGTAGATGATCCTCTCGCAGGCGGAGGATACCTCATATTTTTTCGATGCCTAGGCAGACGCCAGCATCTCCTCCGGCGTGGGTGTGTACGGCTCTGGTGGCTGTGTCTCCTCCGGCTCCTCGGGCGGTACATATACACTGCCGTCATTGGACAGATAGACCGTCTGCCCTTTGTCTTGATATACCGTCTCGTATCCTGGCAGATCAGAGCATTGTGAGCCTCCGGTAGTGTACACCTGGATATCCCCATAGCTCTTCGGGATATCGTCAACGAACACCACCTCAAGAATGTGGGGCGACATTGGCGTGATACTCCCAATCTCATAGTGCCTGTTGCCATTGTTGATAGTGATTGATTCCATAATTTGTAACTCCTTTCGTTTGATTTTATCTATAAAAAAGACCCTTAAGGGCTTGAATTTTCGATTTTATATAATTTTTTTGTATACCGCTCAGTAATATAGTGATAAAATGGATAAGTCCAGCTCACAGCAATTAGTTACTGCTCAAAATTTCACTATCATAGAAAGTTTTAAGCAGATAACCACAAGTGGCAAAATACCTAACTCTGGATTTTTACAGATTATATTTGAGGTAGGCGCAGAGCGATATCATATAATCTTTGATACAGTGCGTGGTATCATCCAGCCGTTTTTTTGTGGTCAGGATCAAAATTACAATTTTTATATAAAACTCGTGAGTTCCTTTTATCGGGCTCCGCCTTTATCCTCACGCATATTCCCCTGGCGTTTCCAACCCGGATCTTCAATGTCTTCTTTCGTTCAATCCTTCCTGTCGCTTGATAGATCAAGTTGGCGGGAATAAATTCCTCCAATAAGTCACAAATGTCTGAGAGCAGCGGCTCCGTGTCCGGGTCAATGGAAACTATGGCATCCAGTTTATAATCGCCCAAAACCGGAAACCTGATCTCAAAATCGTTTTTGGGGCACAGCAGCGCCATTTTTTCTATCAGGGCCCTAATGGTATATGGGATTCGGGTAAACCACCTCGCCATTACCCGGTTCCTCCTGCTTTCCAGCTGTTCCTTCTCATATGGGGTAATCCCTAAGAGTTTTTCATATCTCGATACGCCAAACTCATCGGCTGTCGCTATAAACTCATTCCGCAGGACACGATCAGCCGCTTCCCAGATAATCCTGAATTCTGGATCCTCCGCGGCTAAAGCCGCCCTTATCTCCTTATATTCCGCGAGAAACGGTGGCAGGTAAGAAACAAGATCAACTTCCCTTATCACCAGCTCACACCCCCAAACACCGGGATCTCATATTCCCCCAGGACCAGGTTTCCGTCCGCCCCATTGATCGAGGTGTCTTGCGCGTCGATCACGCCCTGGACATTTAAAAAGCCGGTATTGATCTGGCTTACCCTTACGGTCATCTCACTTGAGTCCGCCCATTTTTTTCTCAGCTCAAGCAGATAGTCCGATACGGCGGACTCAATCGCGCCCTGGAGATTATCCCATCCATATCCCGCCTCAAAAGCCAGTGTTGTCTTAACATGGATCTCCACGACGGCGGCGCTCCTCACAGACACCACATGGCCAATAGGGGCCAGCCCATACCCTTCCCCGGCGTTTCTTTCTGGGTCAATGGCTTCCTGGACGGCTTGGGTCAGGGTGTCAGAGGCGGGGCCAAACTCAGAGTCAATGATCGTAAGCAGCACGGTCCCGCCCGTAGTCAGCGTCTTCTCCCTCGCGGCGTGAAACACGGAGCTCAGCCAGTGCCTTACCCCCTCACTGAGAGTTCCTTCCACACTGTTGTACCACTCCTCCACCTCTTCCGTGGGGATCATGTCAGCCGGGGAAACGCCAGCGTTCCACGCCCTTGTCACTTTTGTCCGGCCCACCCCGGGGATAGAGTTTACCCTTTTTAGGTAGTCAGCCCGATTCCCGCCAAAGGCGCTGTTATGGAATGACTCAAAATACCTCTGTCTTAGCTCCTCCGTCTCCTCCTCATCCTCCCCCGGGACCAGGAGCTCTGTCAACTCAGCGGTCCGCAGCCCTTTGATATACTCTACCGGTATCATGGCCCCGAAAAACTGGTTACCAGAACTCCCCGCCATTTCGCACCGCATTCTGTATTCCCCATCCGCGATTTTTTCCTGGGCGACATAATTCACGCCACCAATATGGAATCTCTGCCCTAAGACATTGACGCTGGGCGGCGTAAATACTCCCTTCAGGACCGCGTTTGTCGCCGGATAGGGGATGATTCCCTGTTCCTTACACCTGAAAATCAAAAACTTCCGCGAGGCGGTATCCCCATAAGCCTCCCGCAGGATCGCGTCCAACTCAATATACAGGATCCGCAGCTCAATAGCGGTGGGGGAATGGGTGTCCCAGATAACAGATCCTTCCCTCTTATCAAACTTGTCCGGTATCCGGGAGAGCATACGGTCCCGGATCATCTCATAAGTCACATTCTCATACATCATCATGCTTTGACTTCTCCACATAGCCCTCCAGCTCCTTCAGGGAAGCCGCTTCCGCCTTGGCCGCCAACTCCTCGCTGACGCCAAGGGCGATGAATTCCACTTTCCTCATTTCTCTTTCCATCCTTTCTCTTAAAATTTGGTGTTCAGGTTCCCTTTTGTCAGTTCCAACGCCTCTGAACGGCTGAACCCCTCCGCCAAATACGCGTCAAAGAATTTCTTGGCCGTATCAGCGGATTTTTTTGCCTTGCTCTCCATATCAGGGGCTTCCTTCTTCCCAGACAGATCAGCCGGCTTATAGGCTTCCTTTGCCTCTTCCTGTCGCTTGTTCGCGGCTGCCGCAAGAAAAGCGGCCGCGACATTATCTGGGACGGGTACTCCAAACAGATTCAACATACTTCATACCTCTCTTTCTAAATTTAGACACAAAAAAGCACTTCTGAAAATTTACTTTCAAAAGCGCCCCTACATGTCATATAGCTTTTCATGTTTCTCACACTTCAACTTTGCTAACTATTGGTATCAATAATACGATTCCGGATCATATTCTTCCCCGAGCATTTCCCAAACCGTTATATTTTTTTTAATACACTCATCAATAATCCTTATCCACTTCTCGCGGCTCCAAGACGACGGCTCTGTAATCAACCCATCATTCTTAAAGTGTTCATGATACCTCTTTATCGCGTCACTAAAACGCAAATCCAGCTCATCTGGATCCTTTCTGTTTTCCGGCTTTAAAAAATCAGGAATCATACTAACTCCTCCATCATCTTTTCAAACAGTTTAAACGCTTCTGGGAACGACTGCTTCAAAATACTCGTTTTTTCGGTGTCATTCCTTGCCACCGCTTCAAAAAAATGAGCAAACCCTTCACTTCCTAGTGTAGTGGCTTATATATATTTAGCTAAATAATTATTCCATATAATGCCATTCCGT
>CAJUSJ010000064.1 GCA_910588865.1 uncultured Lachnospiraceae bacterium | reverse complement strand
ATTATGAATTGGATGAGCTGGAGACGGAGGACTTTATAACAGCGGCTTTGCCGGATTTAATGAACAGGTTAAGTATGCCCATATTTTTTCTTCTTGTGGGCGAAATCACAGCAGATGAGGCAATCAAGATGGTGAAAAGGGATATTCTGTCGGATACTATTTAGCGAGGAGGGCAGGCAGTATATACCTATTCCTGACTGGTTGGAACGCGGGTAACATGAATTGTTAAACCGGGAGAAAGGAAAATGATCAGCAGGCACGATAGAGATATTTATTTTCCTATGTCATTTAATGAGCAAATGTCATGTCTAGGCACGGAATACTCGGCTGAACAGGAATTTGAGCAGTTGAGGAATGAGCACTACGAAAGATTCGGTAAAGTCATTACAGATTCTATTATACGGATCGGTGGTCATATCTATCATATTGAGTGTTGTTTCGACCCCAGCATTATGACATTGGTTCAGGTAGGTCCGCGCGCTTGCCGCGCTGACCCTATGATAAACGGGGCCAGTGCTGTGAACCGTAACGGTATGAAAGAAATATAGAAAAATCCCCTCTTGCGGAAATGGAAAAATAAGGTATGATAAGAGTAGAATTTTCAACTCTGTACCAAATATGTAAAAGGGGATGGAAATATATGGAGGAAAATCTCAGAAACAGAGAATGGACAGCCTCAGTTGGAGAGGAACCAGATATTATCGTAAGCCGCCCGGCACGTCTTCTTGCCATGTTCTGGATCATGGCCAAAATTGGCTGCCTTACCTTTGGCGGCGGCTGGAGCCTGATCGGTCAGATGCAGGCAGAGTTTGTGGAGAAGAGGAGATGGCTTACCCAGGAGCAGATTATTGACTTCATGTCCCTGGCCAAGTCCTTTCCGGGAATCATGATTGTCAACATGTCAGTGCTGTGCGGTTATGCCATGGAGGGAGTGGCAGGGGCTCTGTCAGCGTCTTTCGGGCTGACGGCCCCGGCCATCCTGGCCATTGGCCTGGTAACCTATTTTTACAGCTCTTTAAAGAGCAATCCCTATGTGGAAAAGGTGCTTAACGGCGTTCGGTGCGTGGTGATCCCCATCATCCTCCAGGCTGCCTGGAAGCTGAAGGACAAATCATTGACCTCAGCGGTTTCCTGCGTGCTTATGGCGGCGGCTTTTGTGGTGTGCGGTTTTACGGATATCAGCAAGCCCGGAGTGATGATAGCCGGAGTGGCGCTGGGGCTTTTGATCTGGAGAGGAGGGGACCAACATGGTGCTGCTTGACTTATTTTTTTCCTTTATGAAAATCGGTTTTTTCAGCTTCGGAGGCATGACCATGATCCCGGTGATTAATGACGAGGTGCTGGTCCACGGCTGGCTGACCTCCGGGGAGGTGATGGATATCGTGGCAGTGGCGGAGATGACTCCAGGCTCTCTGGGGATCAACTGCGCCACTTTTGTAGGTCTGCGGGCCGCGGGAATACCGGGAGCCTTAAGCGCCACCCTGGGCGTCATGATGCCGTCCCTGACATTGTGCATGGCGGCGGCTCATTTTATCATGAAATTAAAAGGCAGCCAGGTGCTGGAAAGGGCCATGAGCGGCGTCAGGCCGGTGAGCATGGGCATGCTTCTGGCTGTGGTGGTGACATTAAGCCAGAGCACCTTCTGGGCCGAGGGGGCGGTGGTAAGCCTGGCGGGGATCCGGTGGAACCTGGTGTTTATCGTCGCGGCCTGCGGGTTTCTTATGTTTAAATTCAAGCTGTCTATCCCCAAGACCCTTCTTCTGGCGGCGGTTCTGGGACTTTTTGCGGGCTGACGGCGGAGGGACAGGCTTATTTACGGCGAAACGCACCGGATAAACAGCTCGTCGGCCTTGGAGAGGAATCCGTCTTCCAGGGTGGCGACGCACATATCCCACCAAGCCTCGTAGCGCTGGTCAATAGACAGGAGTGCGGGTGGTGGACCCTGCTCCACGGTCAGGCGGGAATACTCCAGGGGAACCATGGTGATCCCCAGGCCCTGAGCCGCCAGAAGCTGGGCGGTGGTGTGATTTTTCAGGGTAATGACCGTGGAGACCTGGGTAAGGCCTGCCCGTCTCAGAACGCTGTCAGTGATCTGGCGGATCCGCTGGTCAGGGTCTAAGCGGATCATAGGCACCTCCTCCAGAAGGCGCAGATCCAGCACCGGGTAGGGATACCCTTCTGTCGGAGCGGCTCTTGACACAAGAGGGTGATCCTGGGCGGCCACCAGGATAAAGGGATCCCGGCGGATGGTCTTGTAGCGGATCTTGCTGTGCTGTGCCCGCGCGGGGGCATGCATGATCACAAAATCCAGCTCCCCTGTGGCCAGACGCTTTTCCAGTCCCACAGAGTTATCCTCGGTCACCAGAACCTCCACAAAGGGGCAGAGCTCCTTAAACCGTCTCATGGCCAGGGGCAGGGTCAGAGTTCCTAAATGGTTGGTGATCCCCAAGTGGACGCGCCCTGTTTTTAAATTGTTGATATCGCTGATCTCAATCTCAAAATTCTCGTACATCTTTAAAATCTGGGTTGCCATGTGGTAATAGCGTTCCCCCGCGTAAGTAAGGTTTAATCCCGCGGTGGTGCGGTTGAACAGAGGGGTGCCAAGGCGCTCCTCCAGTTTTTGCACCGCCTGGCTTAGGGAGGGCTGGGCCACATACAGTTTTCTGGCAGCTTTGGAGATGCTGTTTTCCTCCGCAATGGTCTTTACATAAAGCAGTTCACGGCTGGTCATGAATGGTTCCTCTCTCAGGTTGGTTTATAGGAAAAAACAATAGAGGGTATCAGAAATATAGTATTTTACTATATTCTAACACAGTGGTATGATTATGACAACAAAAAAGTGAGGCACCAACAAATATACATAATACGGAGGGATTCCACATGGTAAAGTTGTTTGACGGCGGAGTGTATCTGGTAAATGGGAAAGAGATCGTGCCGGAGGAAGAGGCGGCAAAGGTAAAGGCTCTCACCGGGAGAGAGGCGGACAAGGGGGAGGCAAGACAGGGGACCATGGCCTGGAGGATCATCAAGGCCCACAACACCTCAGATAATATGGAGAACTTAAAGCTTAAGTTCGATGCCCTGACCTCCCACGATATCACCTTTGTGGGAATTATCCAGACAGCAAAGGCGTCAGGGATGACAGAATTTCCCATCCCCTATGTTCTGACCAACTGCCACAATTCCCTGTGCGCGGTGGGAGGCACCATCAATGAGGATGACCACATGTTCGGGCTGTCGGCCTGCAAGAAATACGGAGGCGTCTTTGTTCCGCCCCACATCGCCGTGATCCACCAGTACATGAGGGAGGCCATGGCGGGATGCGGGAAAATGATCCTGGGCTCTGACAGCCACACCCGTTACGGCGCTCTGGGGACCATGGCCGTGGGAGAAGGCGGCGGCGAGCTGGTAAAGCAGCTCTTAAGAAATACCTATGATGTGGCGTTTCCGGGAGTGGTAGGGGTGTACCTGGACGGAAAGGTGAACCCGGGAGTGGGACCTCAGGATATTGCCCTGGCCATTATCGGAAAGGTATTTAAAAGCGGCTATGTGAAGAACAAGGTCATGGAATTTGTGGGCCCCGGCATCTCTGCCATGACCACGGATTTTAGAAACGGCATTGATGTCATGACCACGGAAACCACCTGCTGGACCTCCATCTGGCGGACCGACCAGGATACCAGGGCGTTTTTGACAGCCCATGGAAGAGGAGAGGACTACACAGAGCTGAACCCGGCGGATGTGGCTTACTATGACGGCATGGTGTATGTGGACTTGTCCACGGTAAAGCCCATGATCGCCCTGCCTTTCCACCCCAGCAATACCTACGAGATTGATGAGCTCAACGCCAACTTAGGAGATATTTTAAGAACCGTGGAAGTGGAGGCGGAAAAGCTGTCAGGAGGCAAGGCCCATTTAAGCCTGACAGACAAGATCAGGGCTGGAAAGCTGATGGCGCAGCAGGGGATTATCGCCGGATGCGCGGGAGGAAATTATACCAATGTCATGGAAGCTGCCCACATCTTAAAAGGAAAGAGCTGCGGAAGCGATGTGTTTAATTTGTCGGTATATCCTTCTTCTCAGCCAGTGTACATGGAGCTGGTGAGAAACGGGGCGGTGGCAGAGCTGATGGCCGCCGGGGCTGCCCTTAAAACCGCGTTCTGCGGGCCCTGCTTCGGGGCAGGGGACACGCCTTCCAACAACGGCTTAAGCATTCGTCATACCACCAGAAATTTCCCAAACAGGGAAGGTTCCAAGCCAGGAGCGGGTCAGATGTCCGCGGTGGCTCTCATGGATGCCCGCTCCATCGCCGCCACGGCCGCCAACGGAGGAATTTTGACGCCAGCCACAGCAGTGGCGGATGGTTATCAGGTGCCGGAGTACCATTTTGACGATACGGTGTACCAGAACAGGATCTACCAGGGCTATCAGGCAGGAGACGGCTCAAAGGAGCTGATCTACGGGCCAAATATCAAAGACTGGCCGGAAATGGGCGCTCTCACGGACAATATTCTCCTGAAGGTGTGTTCCAAGATCATGGACGCTGTGACCACAACAGATGAGCTGATCCCGTCAGGTGAGACCTCTTCCTACCGCTCCAACCCTCTGGGGCTGGCGGAGTTTGCCCTGTCCAGAAGGGATCCGGAATATGTGGGGCGTTCCAAGGAAGTGGATAAGATCGAGAAGGCCAGGGCACAAGGGATCAGCCCCTGTGTGACAGAGCCGGAGCTTAAGGCTGTGTTTGACAAGATCCAGGCCATCCCGGGAAATGAAGATGTGAAAGCCTCCAACACCGAGATCGGCAGCGTGATCTACGCGGTGAAGCCCGGAGACGGCTCCGCGAGAGAGCAGGCAGCCAGCTGCCAGAGAGTCCTTGGGGGCCTTGCCAACATTGCCAGAGAGTACGCTACCAAGAGATACCGCTCCAATGTGATGAACTGGGGCATGATCCCCTTCCAGATGGATGAGGAGCCAGATGACTTTGAAGTTGGAAACTACATCTATGTTCCGGGGATCCGGGCTGCCCTTGACGGTGACATGAAGAACATCAAAGCCTATGTCATCGGGGACCAGGTGAAGGAGCTGAACTTATATATCGCTGATATGACGGAGGATGAGAAAAAGATCGTAAAGGCAGGATGCCTGATCAACTACAACCGGAACAGACATTGACATTCTCTCCTGGCGGCCGCCGGCTGCCGCGAAATAGCCGGCATATGACAACGCTTTGAGCGTGCCGGGGCTTTCCCTGAAGCTTTTTGCCCCGGCTGTTTCAAGGAACTCCATTGTATAAAGGAAAAGCCGTTCCCCGCATTGCTTGATATGCGGCGGAGCGGCTTTTCCCATTGTCTAAAATTGTTTAAAATTGTAACATTTTGTAAAATGTCGTCAGAAAAAAGACGGATTTTATAAGGGATTGTTAAAGTCTTTTGGAATTAAATTTGTTAAAATAAGGATAATAAGGATCATGCCAACCGGACAGGGTTGCCCAAAAGCCTGTTCCCACTGTCAGATGAAAGGAGCAAAAAAGATGAAGATGTGTTTTAGGATATTGAAAAATATGTTTCTGTTGATTTTGGTGGTCTGTGTCTGCTCCGGATTTGTGGTGGCGGGAAAGGGGTATGCTGTATACCGGGAAGTTGTTGAGGAGACAGGCCTTGAGGAGAAGGTGGCGGCGGTTCGGGCAAAGGAGTCCTACACCGAGTACGAGGATCTGCCCAGGGTCTATGTTCAGGCGGTGACCGCGGTGGAGGATAAACGGTTTGAGAGCCATATGGGAGTTGATCTGATCGCCCTGTGCCGGGCCGTGAAGAATGATATCCGGGCAGGGGCTTTTGTGGAGGGCGGAAGCACCATTACCCAGCAGCTGGCCAGGAATCTGTATTTTGAACAGGATAAGGATCTGACCCGAAAGGTGGCGGAGATGCTGGTTGCTATGGATCTGGAGAGGAATTACACCAAGGAGGAGATCTTTGAGCTGTATGTCAATGCCATCTACTTTGGGGACGGCTACTACGACGTGGCCTCCGCCAGCCGGGGTTACTTTGGGAAAGAGCCGGAGGACATGACGGAGTATGAAAGCACCCTTTTAGCCGGGATCCCCAACGCTCCGTCGGTTTATGCCCCTACGAAAAATCCGGATCTGGCGGTTAAGAGGCAGCTTAAGGTCTTAGAGCGGATGGAGGCCTGCGGCTACCTTTCCACAGAGGAGGCGGAAACCGTGGCGGAGACTGCCGTGGGAGCGCTGGCTGTTGTCCATCAGCCCTGACCTGAAAACCGAAGCCGGACATGCCCCCTCTTTTAATGAAGAACCGGCATGTCCATCTCTGTCAGGATCTGGATAAAGCTTTTCATATATTTGGTGAGGTATAGATCTTTTCGGTGGCACACATAGCAGCTGCGCTGGTTCTCAATGCCTTTGATGGGGTAGACGTTGCAGTGTGGGTGGAGCTCCGGCGACATCTCGATGTAGTTGATGGGACAGATGAACACAGCGTCGCAGGCTACAGCCGTCCGCTTGGCCACCTCGATGCTCATGGTCTCAAAAAGAATACGGGGCTGGATATCATACATGACAAACAGCCGGTCCTGTGTGGTCCGCACACTGTGGCCGGGTTTACTGCAGATGAAGGATTCCCCTTTGGCTTCTGTGATACTGATCTCAGAGCCGGAGGGGATCCTTTTTGCTATGGAGGTATTTTTGCTGGCAAGAAGCACAAGGTCCTCCTGCTCAATGAGGATATAATTCAGTTCCTCGTGTTTGGGATAGGCTGTAAGGCAGGCCAGATCCAAAGCGCCCTCTAAGACCATGGACTCAATGACCGCGGAGCCGGATTCTGTTAAATCTAAGTTTACCATGGGATACAGATGGTGGAACTTTGGAAACACATAAGGCATCACCTGCATGGCCCTCTGGACAGGGATCCCAAGGCGGATGACGCCGTGGTCCTCCTGGTTGATCTCCTGAATCTCCCTGGCCAGGTTCTGGTTGATAGTCATCACCTGTTTGGCAGCTTCCACGTACTTGCGCCCCGCGTAGGTCAGGGTTATGGGGTCCGTGTTCCGGTTGAAAATAGGCGCTCCCAAGTTGTTCTCAGCCAGCTTGATCATCTGGCTGAGGGAGGGCTGGGATACATAAAGCTTTTTGGCCGCGCTGGTGATGCTGCCCTCCTTCAGGACCGTGAGGATATACTGGGCGTGTTTCAGGTTCATAAGATTCCCTCCTTCAGCAGACTATAGGTTTTGACTTATGGAAATTATAATTTTATTTGTATTTGTCCTATGGCTGGTTCCATGATACCATAAAATCAGAAAAAGCGATAGAGCCGCGAAGCGGCCTGTGCCGATATCAAGAAAAAGGAGGAAATGGTATGGAGATCAAGAAAGCCGCGATGGCGGGGACACTGGAATCCAGTGACGCCCAGGTGACCGTGGAGCCGGGAGAGAACGGGATTCAGTTATCCATTGAGAGCAGCGTGATCCATCAGTTCGGCAGACAGATCAAGGCAACAGTGGAGGAGACCCTTGAGCGTCTGGAGGTCACGAACGCTAAGGTGACGGTGGTGGACAAAGGGGCCCTGGACTGCACGCTGAAGGCCAGGGTTGAGTGCGCCGTGTACCGTTCCAACGGCATTGCGGAAAATATTCCCTGGGGAGGTGCTGTGAGATGAGTCATCCCAACAAAAAACGGCTGAGACGTTCCATGATGTTTTTAAATTGCCAGAAGCCGGGCCTGATCAAGGATCCTTATATCTACAGGCCGGACTCCATCATGCTGGACTTGGAGGACGCGGTGGCGGAGAACCAGAAGGATGCTGCCCGATACTCTCTGTTCCACGCGCTGCGGGAGATCGACTACAGAGGGGTGGAGAGGGTTGTCAGGATCAATGGCCTGGACACTGCCCACTGGAAAGAGGACATCCGGGTGTGTGTGGCCGGAGGCGCGGACACCATCCGTATCGCCAAGACCGAGTCAGCCCGGGATGTACATACTGTGGAGGAGCATGTGCTGGCGGCGGAGAGGGAGTTTGGGAGGCCGGAAGGTTCCACTCTTCTCATGGCGGCGCTGGAGTCCTGCAGGGGGGTGCTCCATGCTCTTGAGGTCTGTGAGTCTTCGGAACGCCTCATCGGTATTGCCTTAAGCGGCGGGGATTACACAAAGGATCTTCAGACCGTGATCACAGGTACCGGCGTGGAGCTCCAGGGTGCCAGGCAGCAGATGATCATCGCCGCCAGGGCCGCGGGAGTGCAGTGCTGGGATACGGTATTCACCAATTTAGACGCCATGGATGTATTTGAAGAGGAAGTAAGGATGATCAAGATGATGGGGTTTGACGGGAAGTCTCTTGTGAATCCCAGACAGATCGACGTTGTCCACAAGGTCTTTACCCCCAGTCAGAAGGAGATCATCTTTGCCGAGAAGGTGGTGCGGGAGATCGATGAGAAGAAGGCCATGGGCATCGGTGTGTTCACAGTGGACGGCAAGATGATCGACATCGCGTTCTACGACGGGGCGAAGAGAACCATTGATCTTGCCAAGGCATCAGGCGTATATGAGGGGGATTTGTAAGATGATAAACGCGGTTGGAAGAGAAATTCCGGAAGAGATTCTGAAAATCACCGGCAAGGAAGGATATCAGGGGGCGAAAGCCAAGGATAACTATGAGTTTAAGAGAGGTTCCGCTAAGATCCGGGCCATGGTGGACCCTGGCAGGAGCAAGCTCGCGGACAGCATCCGGGATGTGTTGGAAAAATGCGGCATCAAGGACGGTATGACCATATCTTTCCACCATCATTTCCGGGAAGGGGACTATGTGGTCAACATGGTTATGGAAGAGATCCACAATATGGGGATCAAGGATCTGTCCATCTGTGCCAGTTCATTGGGAAAAGCTCATGACCCTATGGTTCCCATGATTGAGGATGGGACCATTACCAGCATCCGCTCTTCAGGGGTGAGAGGGAGGATCGGGGAGGCCATCTCCACGGGAAAGCTTAAAAATCTGGCAGTGATGTGTTCCCACGGCGGGCGGGTCCGGGCCATTGAGTCAGGGGAAGTACATATCGACATCGCCTTTATCGGTGCCCCCTCCGCGGACGAGTACGGCAACTTAAGGGCCAACGGGGGAAAATCCAACTGCGGCGTTCTTTCCTACGCCATGGCGGATGCCCAGTACGCTGACAAGGTGGTGGCAATTACAGACACCCTGGTTCCGTTTCCAAATGTTCCTGCCAGCATTTCCATGACCAATGTGGACTATGTGGTGGTGGTAGACGAGATCGGCAATCCGGCCAAGATCGCCACAGGGGCGGCAAAGCCCACTACGGACATGAGAAAGCTGCGGATGGCTGACTACTGTACCCAGTTTGTGATCAATACCCCTTATTTTAAAAACGGCTTCTCCTATCAGACCGGAGTGGGGGGCGCTTCCATCGCTTCCACCATCTCTTTAGCGGAAGAGATGGAAAAGAGGGGGATCCGCATGGGCTTCGGAGTGGGAGGGCTGACCACCCCCATGTGCGGTCTTCTTGAAAGGGGGCTGGTGGATGTGCTGGTGGACACTCAGGATTTTGATCTTGGGGCGGTGGAGTCCATCCAGAAGCACCCGGACCGCCACATCGAGATCTCGGCCTCCGAGTACGCTAACCCCTTTAACAAGGGAGCCTATGTGAATAAGCTGGATTTTGTGATCCTCGCGGCCCTGGAGGTGGATGTAAACTTTAACTGCAATGTGGTTGTGGGATCAGACGGGGTGATCACCGGGGCTCAGGGAGGACATCCGGACACGGCGGCAGGTGCCAAGTGCACCATCGTCATCGCGCCTCTTTTGCAGGGACGGATCCCCGCGGTGTGTACCAATGTGACTACCGTGACCACGCCGGGGGAGACGGTGGATGTGGTCATCACGGATTACGGCATTGCCATCAATCCAAAGAGACAGGATCTTATAGAGTGCATGAAAAATACAAAGCTTCCGATCCGCTCCATTGAGGAGCTGAGGGACACAGCCTACTCCATAGTGGGAGAACCGGATCCGGTACAGTTTGGAGACCGGGTAGTGGGAATTATCGAGGGCCGGGATGGCACGGTCATGGATGTGGTGAGGGAGATCAGGCCCTACGAATTTGAAAACTAAAACTCGTTTTTGTGGGTATGGGGATTCAGCTTTATCTGCATGATCGTGGGCGTGGTTCTGGGGATCATACCGCTGTAAAAGATAATAGAAACATAATGAAGGAAAATCCCTCCGGCTTGCTTAAAACCGGAGGAATTTTCCTTTTGTCTGATGGCGGAAAAGTCTACAGCAGGTAGATGCCGTGGTCCTGACAGGCTTTTCTCATGTCCTGAGGCCAGATACTGGCCTGAACCTCCCCGATGTGGGCCCGGTCCAGAAGGAGCATGCACAGCCTGGACTGGCCGATACCGCCGCCGATGGTGTATGGAAGCTGGCCCTTTAAAAGCATCTGGTGGTAGGGGAGATTCTTCCTCTCCTGGCACCCGGCTTTTTCAAGCTGCTCTGCCAGAGATGTCTCATCTACCCGGATGCCCATGCTGGAGATCTCCAGAGCACAGTTTAAGGTCTCAAACCAGAACAGGATATCCCCGTTTAGCTGCCAGTCGTCATAGTCCGGGGCCCTGCCGTCGTGAGGTTCCCCGCTTTTTAATTTGTCGCCGATCTTCATGAGGAAGACACAGCCGTGTTCCTTTGTGATTAAGTTCTCCCGCTCCCTGGGGGTTTTGTCCGGGTACATGTCCTCCAGCTCCTGGGAGTCTATGAAGAAGATCTGGTCGGGAAGCTTTTTCACCGCCTGGGGGTATTTGTACCACACCTCGTGTTCCATGTGCTTGATGATCTTGAAGATATTTCGCACCGTGTCCTTTAAGGTGTCAAGGGTCCGCTCCTGCCTCGTGATCACCTTCTCCCAGTCCCACTGGTCCACATAGCAGGAGTGGAGGTTGTCTGGAATTTCATCCCTGCGGATGGCGTTCATGTTGGTGTAGAGGCCTTCTCCTGGCTTGAAGCCGTACTGGCGGAGGGCCATCCGCTTCCACTTGGCCAGGGAGTGGACCACCTCAATGGTCTCCGCGGGCATGGCTGCCATGTCAAATGCCACAGGCCGCTCCACACCGTTTAAGTCGTCATTGAGTCCGCTGCTTTTCTCCACAAAGAGAGGGGCTGAGATCCTCTCTAAGTTCATCTCTTTTCCAAATTCTTTCTGGAATGTGTCTCGTATGTACTTGATGGCCTCCTGGGTCTGACGGATGGTCAGGTGGGGGTCATAGCCTTTTGGCAAGATCAGATTCATATTAGGTATCCTCCTTGTGATAAAACCTGTTTTATTATATCGCTGCCAGGCAGTGAAATCAATGTCTGATTGGATTAAAGAAGAAAAAGAAATGGGGAGATTTTCAGAAAAATATATAAAAATTTCGTGATCTATGGTAAAATATTCATAGAACACAATGGGAAATCTATTAAGGAGGATGACCATGGGAAAAGATAAATACAATATCACCATCAACAGGCTGTACGGCAGCGGAGGCCGTATTATGGGAAAAAAGCTGTCCCAAGAGCTGGGTATCCCGTTTTACGATGAGGAGATCTTAAAAATGGCGTCAGAGGAGAGCGCTGTGGGGGAGCAGTATTTCCGCCTCAATGACGAGAAGGCGGGGAACAACCTGTTCTTTCGGGCTGTAGGCGGCCTGCGCACCAGCCTGGAGGAGCCATCCATAGAGGAGGACCTGACCTCCCCGGAGAATTTGTTCCGCTTCCAGGCAAAGATGATCCGCCGGGTGGCGGAGGAGCAGTCCTGCATCATCATGGGGCGCTGTGCGGATTTTGTGCTGAGCGCCGCGGGGGTGGAGAACCTGGTGCGCCTGTTTGTGTATGCGGACAGCACCACCTGTATCCGCCGGGTCATGGAGGTGGACGGGGTGGATACCAAGGAAGCCCTGCGCCGGGTCAACCGCATCAGCAGGCAGAGGAGAGATTATTACAAATATTACACAGGCAGGGATTGGGAGGACATGGAGAATTACGACCTTCCCATCAACACGACTCGCCTGGAACTGGGGCCGGCGGTCCAGCTGGTGAAGGAATATATGAAGCTGCGGAACATAAATCAGTAGGACTTTACACTTTCCAGGCTTTTTGATATAATAAGAAACACGCTGACGCGCGCCATTTTTGAAGGAGAGGTGAACTATGACAAGAGAAGAATTGATAAGCATCACCATTGATATTTATACCAATCTTCAGCGTATCAAAAAGGCATCTACTGAAAAGAACTTGGAACTTGAGTACCAGATCAAAGTAGTTACAGCAAAATTGTCATCTTTAGGAGTGTCTGTTGAGGACATAACATTGTGATATGAAAAAAGGATAGGGACAGATCGCGGGCCGTCAGAGGATTTCCTGACGGCCTTTATCATTGTGTAATAAAATTTTAATATTTTTTCGACAGCAATCTGTCGTATTCGATGGAAAGATATGATATAATCGGGGAGATTCATTTACCATCTTGATACGGCAGGAGAATACCTATGTTTAATAAAGAGGATTACACAAAGATATTGGATAGAGCCAGAAAGAAGCGGAACAACAATGTTTATATCCGCTATCTTCTCATAGGGGCTGTGGTGGCCCTGGTCATTGGGCTTGTGATTCTCGTCAGCAGCCTGGTAAAGGACAGGACATCTGGCGACGACGGCCCTGGCCAGGAAGTGGCGCGGACGGTGGAGGAGCCTGCCACAGTGGAGATCACCGTGGATGAGGAGGCCCTGCGCCAGTCAGAGGAGGCCAGGCTTGAGCAGGAGCGGCAGGAGAAAGAGGCCGCTGACCGACAGGCGGTGGTGGACGCTTACGCGAACCTCGGCATGGTTCAGGTGTCCGGCTACCTCAATGTCCGCAGGAGCCCGGATTCCAGAGGAGATATTATCGGAAAGATGCAGGAGAACAGCGTCTGCGACATCTTAGGCCAGGAGGGGGACTGGTATCACATCCGCTCCGGCCAGGTGGAAGGGTACATCTCCAGCCAGTATGTGATCACAGGGGAAGAGGCCCGGGCCCGGGCCTTAGAGCAGGTGAAGCTCAGGGCCGTGGTGACCGGGGATACTGTAAATATCCGGCAGACCCCGGAGATAAACCCAGAGAATATTGTGGCCCAGGCCCTTTTTGATGAGCGCTACGAGGTGGTGGACCAGCAGGAAGGATGGGTACAGACCACCAGCGGATATATTTCCTCTGACTTCGTGGAGGTTAAGTATGCCCTCAACGAGGCCAGGAAGATGGATCTGAAGGCCATGGCCATCAACCAGTACAACAATCTACTGATCTCCAAGGTCACAAGCTATCTTAATATCCGCAGCAGCCCAAAGGATGAAGGCAATGCCAATATCATCGGCAAGCTTCCCGGCAAGGCGGCGGCGGAGATCCTGGGTACAGAGGAGGGCTGGTATAAGATCCACTCCGGCAATATAACCGGCTATGTGTCCACGGACAGCCAGTTTACAGCCACAGGCCAGGAGGCCATTGATTTGGCTATGGAGTCCGCTTCCCTTATGGCCATCGTGAACACGGACAAGCTCAATGTCCGCACATCGCCTACTACTGAGGCCACCATCTGGACCCAGATCTCCAAGGAGGAACGGTATCCGGTGATGGAGCAGATGGACGGCTGGGTTCAGATCGAGCTGGACGGAGGAGATGAGGATGAGTTAAGCGATGGAGCCTACATCTCCACAAGAGACAACAATGTGGAGGTGCGGTACGCCTTAGCTGAGGCCATCAAGTTCTCGCCCCTTGAGGAGCTGGCCAACCAGCAGGCCTCCAGGCGGAACCAGATCGTAAACTTTGCCCTCCAATATGTAGGAAACCCCTATGTGTGGGGCGGCACCAGCCTGACCAGGGGCGCGGACTGTTCCGGTTTTGTCCAGTCCGTGATGCGCAACTTCGGCATCAACCTTCCAAGAACCTCCAGGGAGCAGGCAAAGGTAGGGCGGGCCATCAACTCCAGCGAGATGAGGCCAGGAGACCTGATCTTCTACGCTAACAGCAGCGGAACCATTAACCATGTGGCCATGTACATCGGCAATGGTCAGATCGTCCACGCCGCCAGCAGGCGGAGCGGAATCCGGATCTCCACCTGGAATTACCGAAGCCCGGCCAGAATAAGAAATGTGATCGACTGATAAGGACATGCCCCATGGCAGAGGGATCCATGTAAGGACCCGGCTGTCATGGGGCGTTTCGTTTCTCAGGCGTCGGGGACTGACATTGTATGGACATTTCAGTCCCTCTTTCTATTTTTTACCTGCCGTCCTGGGCTTTTACCGGCCTTTCTAAGAGCCAGGACACATAGGCTTCCAGGTTCTGGGGATCCTCAAAAAGCTGTGGGCTGTACGGAATATACTGTCTCGGATCCCTGTATTCTTTCTGAAAAAACGGACTCCACAGATTCTCCGGCTGAAGGATAAAGCGGGAGGCCTGTCTGGTATAACAGGTTTTGGCGGTGGCTTTTTTGCGGGCCGTCTTATCCACATACTCTCCCACGCTTTTATGTACAGCCATGTCCTCATAGATCAGGTAATAGTAGTCTTTGTAGTCAGGATAAAAATGCTTAAGGGTCCCCTCAAAAACAGGAAGTAAGGCAAAAAGCATATGGCCATGGGCTTTAAAATGGCCTTTGGAAGTGTGCCAGCCAATATCCCCCGGAAGACAGAAAGGGCTTTTGAGAGTGAGGTCAAGGGTCGTCTCATTCAGAAGCCGCTGGCCCTCCAGGGTAAAATCCCCCTCCAGAAAATCCGGGTAGGAGAGGATGGGGAGGATGAGAGGCATCCCCTCAAGATCTTCCCGGTTGTGGAGCATGAGCATGTCATAGAGAGCATCCTCCCGGGTGGTGAGATAGTCGTTGTAGACCTGGATCAGCTCTCCGCCGGAGTAGGTGTCCTGACGGGAGATTCCCAGAAAGCTTTCCACGGATTTCTGCCTTAAGCTTTCTAAGCCCAAAAGCTTCCGGCAGGGCTGAATCCTTTTGTAGATGTCCACGCTGGAAAAGGGAGAGACATCCCAGGAAAGACCGTGGACCTCACACCTTTTTTGGAGAAACGGGATGTCAAAACGGTCCCCGTTAAAATGGATCAGCACGGAAAAGTCTTCCGCGAATCCCACAAATGTCTCAAGGATCTGCTGCTCCGCTTTTGGGGTGTCGGCGAACCATTGGGTGAGATGCCAGGAATGGTTTCGGAAGAAAACGCAGCCGATCAAGTATACCAGGGAGTTGCCCCGGGAAAATCCAGTGGTCTCAATATCAAAAAAAAGCAGCTTTTCCACAGGCCCCAGACGCTTTAAGGGGTAGGTGTCCAAAAAGGTGAAATCATGTTCTTTTGTTATCATAAGCATCCCTCCAACTACCTTATTATAAATGGGAAGGCAGGTGAGAGTCAAGGACATATAGAATGCCTGTTCGGTTCGTCTTGCAAAGAAATTAGGTGTATGCTATGATGGTAAGGACAGATTGAAAAGAAAGAGGGATATGCGGTGATATCTTATATCAGAGGGCCATTGGCGGAGATCAATGAGGACATGATCGTGGTGGAAGCGGGAGCTGTGGGGTACAATATCCGTGTGCCTCTGTCTGTGGTGGAAGGGCTTCCGGGGATCGGCAAGGAAGTGAAGATCTATACATACCTGCAGGTCAGGGAGGATGCCATGAGCCTCTATGGATTTTTGACCCGACAGGACTTAAAGATGTTCCGGCTCCTCCTTGGAGTCAGCGGCATCGGCCCAAAAGGAGCGCTGGGGCTTTTGTCTGCCATGAGGCCGGATGATTTGAGGCTGGCTGTGATTTCCGGAGATGTGAAAGCCATCTCAAGGGCACCGGGGATCGGGAACAAGACGGCTCAGCGGCTGATTCTTGATCTGAAGGACAAGATCCCGGTAGACCAGCTTTTGTCAGCGCCCCGTGTGGAGCCTGGCAGGAAACCGGCGGATACAGGGTTGGGAGAGGCCGCGAGAGAGGCGGTGGAGGCATTGATTGCCCTGGGATATTCCCCAGGGGAGGCCGCGAGGGCTGTGAGCAAGACCACTGTTACCGAGAATATGACAGGAGAAGATGTGCTGAAAGCCTCTTTAAGGCATCTGGCATTTTAGATATAGAAAGGGAACCGGATTGGGAAGCCGGGATTTGGGCAGAAAGATATGGAACGCAGGGTCATCAATACAGAGTTGACAGAAGAAGATATCAAAGTGGAGTCTCATTTGAGGCCTCAGCTCCTGGCGGACTACATTGGCCAGGAAAAGCTGAAATCCACTTTAAAGATTTATATCGACGCGGCAAAGTCAAGGAAGGAGAGCCTGGACCATGTGCTGTTTTACGGACCGCCGGGGCTGGGCAAGACCACCCTCTCAGGCATTATTGCCAATGAGATGGGGGTGAACATGAAGGTCACCTCTGGTCCGGCCATTGAGAAGCCAGGGGAGATGGCGGCCATTTTAAACAACCTCCAGGAGGGGGATGTGCTGTTTGTGGATGAGATCCACAGGCTGAACCGGCAGGTGGAGGAGGTGCTCTACCCAGCCATGGAGGATTTCGCCATCGACATTATGCTGGGCAAGGACTCTTCCGCCAGATCTATCCGCCTGGAGCTTCCGAGATTTACCCTGGTGGGTGCCACCACCAGGGCGGGGCTTCTGACAGCGCCTCTCAGAGACCGGTTCGGCGTGGTGGCCAAGATGGAGTTCTACACAGTGGAGGAGCTGAAGACCATTATCATCCGGTCCGCCAAGGTCCTGGATGTGAAGATCGAGGAGGCTGGGGCCGTGGAGCTGGCCAGACGTTCCAGAGGCACCCCAAGACTTGCCAACCGGCTGCTCAAGAGGGTGCGGGATTTCGCCCAGGTGAAGTATGACGGCGTGATCACCAGGGAGGTGGCGGATTTTGCCCTGGACATCCTGGATGTGGACAAGATGGGACTGGATAACAACGACAGGGCTATCCTCTTAACCATTATCCAGAAATTTTCCGGAGGCCCTGTGGGTCTGGACACCTTGGCGGCAGCTCTGGGAGAGGATGCGGGAACCCTGGAGGATGTGTATGAACCCTATCTTCTTATGAACGGCCTGATCAACCGCACTCCCAGGGGCCGGGTGGCCACGGAACACGCGTACAGGCATCTGGATATGGAGCCGGTCTGATGGCAGGGAGGCGGCAAAGGTGTTATCCAAAGACAGAGGACAGAGGGGAAGGATATGGGGAAAGGAGTATAGGGAATGAACAGTAAAGGCAGATTCGCGGATACGAAAAATTACGCGGAAGTTTTAATAGACGGCAAGATTTACACCATGGGCGGCACGGAGGATGAGCATTATTTTCAGAGGGTGGCCAGTTATATCAACGAGAAGACCGCCCAGCTGAAACGCCAGGAGGGATTCAGCAAGCAGAGCCAGGAATACCAGGCAGTGATGATCTCCCTGAACATCGCGGACGACTATTTTAAGGCCACCAACCGGGCAGCGGTCAGCGAGAGGCAGAGGGATGAGATGGAGAGGGAGAGCTATGGGCTCAAGCATGAGCTTGTGACCACCCAGCTGCGCCTTGAGAACGTGTCCAGGGACTTGGAGGAGAAGAAAGAGGAGCTGGACAGGATAAAAAAAGAATTGGAGAAAGCCCAGGAAGAGCTGCAGAGATTGAAAGCAGCCTCTAACAGCCGTTAGGAGAGAAAAGCCGCGGGAGGGCCACAGGAGAGAATATGGCAGATAATCAGAAGCCGGAGGTACTTGCCCCGGCAGGGTCATTTGACAGCATGAAAGCCGCCGTATCGGCGGGAGCGGATGGGGTTTATATAGGAGGCAGCCGTTTCGGCGCCAGGGCATACGCGGATAATCCGGATCAGGAACAGCTTCTAGAGGCCATCGACTATGCCCACATCCACGGGGTGTCCCTGTACATGACGGTGAATACTCTTATGAAGGAACGGGAACTGGGGGAACTCTATGATTTTCTGGCACCCTACTATGAGCGGGGACTGGACGGGGTGATCGTGCAGGATCTGGGAGCCGTGGCCTGTATCAGGCAGTGGTTTCCTGATCTTCCCATCCACGGCAGCACCCAGATGACCATAACCGGGGTTCACGGAGCCAGGATGCTGGCAGGGCTTGGGGTCCGGCGGGTTGTAACTGCCAGGGAGATGTCTTTGGAGGAGATCGCCGGGATTCACAGACAGGTTCCCATAGAGATCGAGTCCTTTGTCCACGGCGCGCTGTGCTACTGTTACTCCGGCCAGTGCCTGCTCAGCAGCTTTATCGGAGGCAGAAGCGGCAACCGGGGAAGGTGTGCCCAGCCATGCCGTCTGCCCTACACCGTCACCTCAAAAGAAAGCTCTGGGTCCTACATCCTGAGCATGAAGGATCTGTGTACCCTGGACCTGCTTCCGGAGCTCATAGAGGCAGGGATTAATTCCCTGAAGATCGAGGGGCGGATGAAGAGCCCCAGGTACACAGCCGGGGTGGTCCATGTTTACCGGAAATATGTGGATCAGTACTTTGCCGAGGGAAGAGCCGGGTATCAGGTGGACCCGGCAGACCGGCAGATGCTTTTGGACCTGTTTGACAGGGGAGGATTTACGGAAGGCTATTATAAGCGGCACAACGGCCCGGATATGATCGCCAGAAAAGAGAAGCCAGCCTTCCGCCAGGGCAATCAGGAGCTGTTTGACCGGCTGGACAGGCTCTATGTACAGGCAGAGAAGAAGGAACCTGTGACAGGGTGCCTGAAGGTGAGGGAAGACCAGCCTCTGACTCTGGAGCTGGAGCTTTTGACCAAAGAGCCGGGACCTGGCAAAAAGGTCAGGGTCCAGGGGGAGAAACCTCAGAAAGCCCAGAACCAGCCGGCTTCTCCAGAGAGGCTGGAAAAACAGATCCGAAAGACAGGAAACACCCCTTTTCGGATGGAAAACCTGGAAACCCACCTTCAGGGACAGGTGTTTGTTCCCGTACAGTCCCTCAATGAATTGAGGAGACAGGGATTAGAAGCGTTAAAAGAGTCCATATTAAGACCATACAGAAGAAAGGCGGAACCTGGAAAAAGCTTGGGCGGCCGCGCTCCGGGCGGGAAAAGGGATTCAGATGGACGCGGCAGTTGTCCTGGGCTCCATGTGCTGCTTCCTGACGCCAAAGCGCTTTCCCGGGTGCTTGAGATCGAAGGAGTGGATCAGGTGATCCTGGAGTCAGACGGGGCAGAGTCCGGGCAGTGGCGGACAATCGTAGAGCAGTGCCATGGCCGGGGCATAAAGTGTGTTCTTGCCATGCCTGTGATTTTCAGAAAGCAGGCAGAGGTGTATTTTGAGAAAAGGCTTTTGGACCTTAAAGCGGCTGGCTTTGACGGGATACTGGTAAGGTCCTTGGAGGAGATGGGGTATCTTCGGGACAGAGGGATCTCATGCCCCCTTGTGGGGGATCATAACCTGTATGCCTGGAACCATATGGGCAGGCAGGTCCTTGCCGGGCTCGGCTGTGACAGGGTGACTCTGCCTTTGGAGTTAAATGCCAGGGAACTGGCGGATCTGGAACCCGGGGCCGGGATGGTGGTGTACGGCTTTTTGCCGGCCATGGTGTCAGCCCAGTGTGTGAAAAAGACCGTTTCCTCCTGCTCTGGAAAGCCGGGGTGGCTGATGATGAGGGACAGGACCGGAAAGGAGCTTCCGGTGAGAAACCACTGCGGCTTCTGCTACAATATCATTTACAATCCCCATCCTCTGTCCCTTCTGGACCAGGCGGAGAAGATTTTAAGAATGGGACTTTGGTCGGTTCGCCTTGATTTTACAAAGGAGACCGGGGATCAGATCCAGGAGATCACCAGGGCCTGGGCACAGAGGCTGTCCGGCCAGGAGGCGGCAAAAGCCTGGGCGGGAGAATTTACAAGAGGTCATTTTAAACGAGGAGTGGAGTAGGTGATAGCTTGGCGGATTTTATAGCGGACATATCCAGATATCCGTTGACTCTTCTCATAGCCCTGTACACTTATTGGAATTTCAGGTATTTTGGAGTCAGGGAAGAGAAGAGGAGGCGCATATGCGGGCGGCAGGCTTTTCTCATGTATCTGCTGCATTTTCTGGCATATGGGGTGATGTTTTTACAGACACAGGACTGGAAGCTGCCTGTATTCTATGTGATCCAGGCAGTGTTCTTTTGGTGCTATTTTGCCTGTTTCCGCCGTTTTTACCCCAACAGGTCCCATATCCTGGTGAACAATATATGTATGCTTTTGTGCGTGGGGTTCATCATCCTGGCCAGACTCTCCTTCGAAAAGGCGGTAAGGCAGTTTATCATTGTAGTGTTCTCCGGGGCAGTGACTATGGTCATCCCCTTTATCATGGATCATATCTGGCAGCTGGGAAAGATTCCCTGGCTTTACGCCATCCTGGGTCTGGGTCTGCTTTTGGCCGTGTACAGCAGGGGAGAAACCAGCTATGGCGCTCAGATTTCCCTGACCGTGGCAGGTCTTTCCATGCAGCCATCGGAATTTGTGAAGATCAGCTTTGTTTTCTTTACGGCAGCCATGTTCTACCGCTCCACCTCCAGACGGCAGGTTCTGGTGACCACCGCTGTGGCGGCTCTCCATGTGCTGATCTTGGCAGCCTCTAAGGATTTAGGAAGCGCTCTCCTCTTTTTTATCACCTATGTGTTCCTGTTGTTCGCGGCTACTTCCAACTGGAAATATTTAGGCCTGGGCATAGGCGGCGCGTGTCTGGCCTCCGCGGCCTCCTGGGCCATGTTTTCCCATGTGAGAGTGCGGGTCATGGCCTGGCTGGATCCCTGGGCGGATATTGACAACAGAGGCTATCAGATCGCCCAGTCCCTGTTCGCCATCGGAACGGGAGGGTGGTTCGGCATGGGACTTTTTAAAGGCCTGCCAAACAGGATTCCTGTGGTGGAAAAGGACTTTGTGTTCTCTGCTATCTCGGAGGAGCTGGGAGCCCTGTTCGCTGTCTGTGTGCTTCTCATCTGTCTGGGCTGTTTTCTCCAGTTTCTTATGATCGGGTGCCGCATGGAGGCTGTGTTCTACAAGCTCATCGCCCTGGGCCTTGGGACCCAGTATATTGTCCAGGTGTTTCTGACCGCGGGGGGTGCCACCAAATTTATCCCCTCCACGGGAGTGACCCTTCCTTTTGTCAGCTATGGGGGAAGTTCCATCCTCAGCACCTTTATCTTGTTTTCCGTGATCCAGGGGCTGTATATCTTAAAGGAAAATCAGGAAGAGGAAGAGAGATATGAGGCTGAATATTAAAAGGGAAAATAAAAAGGAAAAGAGAAAACCGTCTCCTGGTGAGAAAATGAATAGAAATATGCTGGGGCTTGGATATGGGGTGGTGGTCCTGTTTATGTGCCTTATGGTCTATATGGTGTACTTTCTGACGGTTCAGAGGGAGGAGGTCATAGGAAACCCCTACAACAATCCCAGGCTGGACAAGTTTTCCGGACAGGTGGAGAGGGGGAGGATCCTTGGAAATGACAGGACTGTCCTGGCCGAGACCAGAACCGGGGAGAACGGAGAGGAGATCCGGGTCTATCCCTTTGGTGAGCTTTTTGCCCACGGGGTAGGGTATTCCACCAGGGGAAAGACAGGGCTGGAGGCCCTGGCCAATTTTTATCTCTTAAGTTCCCATATAAACCCTTTAAGCCAGGCCATGGCCAGACTGTCGGGAAGGAAAAGTCCCGGGGACTGGGTGGTCACCACACTGGATTTAAAGCTGCAGCAGGCAGCGGCGGAGGCTTTGGGAGACCAAAGGGGAGCGGTTGTGGTCATGGAGCCGTCCACGGGACGGATCCTTGCCATGGTTTCAAAGCCCGGCTTTGATCCTAACGGGGTGGAGGCGGACTGGGAGTCCTTAGTATCCGAGGATGGCGGTCAGGCCCGGCTGCTGAACCGGGCTGCCCAGGGGCTGTATCCTCCCGGGTCGGTTTTTAAGATCGTGACAGTGCTTGCCTATATCCGGCAGCACCCTGACGACTATGACCAGTTTCACTTTGATTGCGACGGGCATTTTGAGAGGGGAGACTACACCATCCAGTGTTATCACGGCAATGCCCACGGCAGTCAGGACATTTTCCGGGCATTTGCCAATTCCTGCAACGGGGCATTTGCCGCCATGGGCCTGGAACTGGATCCGGGCCGTCTTTTGGACACCGCCACTGGTCTTTTGTTTGGCCAGGACCTTCCCGTGGATATGGCTTACACGGGGAGCCGTTTCTCCATGGAACGGGAGGCGGGGGACTGGGACATCATCCAGACCTCCATCGGTCAGGGGCTGACCCAGATGACTCCCCTTCACAATGCCCTCATAACGGCAGCCATCGCCAACAACGGGGTACTGATGAGGCCATGTCTCCTGGACCATGTGGAAAACGGGGCAGGAGATGTGGTGAAGGATTTTTCGCCGGAGGTCTGGGGGGAGCTGATGACGCCCCGGGAGGCAGAGATCTTAAAAACCATGATGAAACAGGTGGTGACAGAGGGCACCGGATCCGCTTTAAGGGATGCGGATTACACGGCAGCCGGAAAGACCGGTTCCGCCCAGTTCGAGACAGGGAAGGACTCCCACGCCTGGTTCACCGGGTTTGCCCCTGCGGAGGATCCTCGGATAGTGGTGACGGTGATCGTGGAAGAGGGCGGTTCCGGGGGACAGACGGCAGCACCTGTGGCCAGAAAGATTTTTGACGCGTTACTGTCCACACCATAACGGATCACCCGCTGATCAG
>CAJUSJ010000063.1 GCA_910588865.1 uncultured Lachnospiraceae bacterium | reverse complement strand
GCTCCATCATGACCATAATCGAAACCCTGAAAAAACGAAATATGGGAATGATTGAAAATATACGGAAGTTATTTACAGGCACACCGGCTATATTTTAGCCGGTGCAATGCCAGTTGGTTCAGCCGGAAGGCTGAACTGTTACCAGAAAGTACAGGTCACAAAAAGTGTTTTTGTGGCCCTTTATTTTTGGTGTCTCTTATACGCTTGTCACACAGCGCTGTTTCCCCGCGCCATGAGAAAGCGGGTTTTATAATACACCATTTCCCCAGTTGATTAACAGAATATAGATTCCGTGACCGGGCCCTGGAAGAGGAAAAGGGGGTATTATGGAACCATATTCCAGAAAAAAGCTGGATCTGACAGGACAGAGATTTGGAAAACTGACTGTCATAGGACCCGCGGAGAATATCAGGGACAGGACAGCGTGGACTTGCCGGTGTGACTGCGGGGCTGTGACCGTGGTCCGGACGGGCCATTTGCGAAACGGCCATGTGACCAGTTGCGGGGAATGTACCGCCACAGGGGTGGAAAGCCTGACATATGTGGAGGGAACTTGCGTGGAGATGATCCAGGCAAAAACTGTCCGCCGGAACAACACCAGCGGAGTATCGGGGGTAGACTGGCGTCCATCGAAAGGGACATGGAGAGCCTCCATCTGTTTTAAGGGGAAACGTTATCATCTTGGAAGCTATCGGGTCTTTGAGGATGCGGTGCGGGTCAGGAGGAGGGCGGAGGAAGAACTTCATGGAAATTTTTTAAAGGAATTCGCGGAAAGAGAAAAAGCGGCGGGGACAGGTTCTTAATTTGATATATTATCAAGCCTGGGGAGGAAAAATGATTAAAAAAATGGGAGATATGTTTGACCATGTACTTGACTATTATATTGTGTCCTGTTTATTTATCGTCCTTTTTATCCTGAGCCTGATTGGTGTGGGGGATGTACGTACGATCAGTGCATTAGGGGTTCTTTTATGTGTGGTAGGGCTTCCGGATCAGGGGCTAAAATCGGTATTAACCGACAGCCCCTGTTTTATCTGTTTCCCCGCGACTCCTTATTAAGGTACGGTGTCTGCCGCATAATAACTGTGTCATGAAAAATGATTCACTATGAGAATCGCCGCCCCCAGCACTGTGAGCACCATACCCACAGCCCGGTTCAAGGTGACGGCGCTGGCCTTGTTGGCGAATCTGGCCGCGATTCTTGCCCAAAGAAGGGTAAACAGCACACAGAAAAACAGACATCCGAGGTCCGGGAGTCCGCCGATGACCATATGGCTCACCGCTCCGGTGAAGGCGGTAAAGGTCATGATGAACACGCTGGTTCCCACTGCGGTCTTCAGCTCATAGCCCAGAACGCTGGTCAGGAGGAGGAGCATCATCATGCCGCCTCCGGCTCCCACGAAGCCGCAGATAAAGCCCACGCCAACACCGCTGATAATGGACTGGATGATCTGCTTTTCGCGGCTGACCCCTTCTCTGGCCTCCCTGGTGGCCATGATCGGCTTGACGATAAATTTGATGCCCAGGAAAAATGTCATGACAACAGAAAAATTGCCCATGGTGGTGTTGGGCACAAGGCTGGCGGCCCAGCTTCCCACCAGGGTAAAGGTAAGGACAGCGGCCATCATCACTAAGCCGTTGCGGATGTCCAGGTTCCCGCTCTTTCCGTAGGTGTAGGCGCTGACGGCGCTGGCCAGCACATCGCTTGCCAGGGCGATGCCTACGGCCTCGTAGGCGGGGAGCCCTAAAAAGGTGATGAGCATGGGGCTGATCACAGCGGCGGCGCTCATACCTGCGAATCCGGTTCCCAGACCAGCGCCGATGCCGGCTATAAAACAGATAAGTATTTTGAAAATCATAAACCATGTACCTCCAGATATTGTTTGATATTTTCCTGGATATGCGAAAAGCATGTCCGCATCCGTGTGATCTCTTCCGAAGTCAGCCCGTCAAACATCACCTGGAAAAATTGTTCCTGGGCCTGTCTGCCGTCAGCGATCAGGGTGTCTGCCCTGCCGCATATAGTAAGATGGGCGGTTTTTTTGTTGCCTGGAAGATAGTGCTTTTTTAGAAATCCGGACTGTTCCAAAGCCTTGAGGGAGGTGGAGACATGGGACTTGGCCAGACACCGGACTTCCACGATCTCCGCGGCAGTATCATATTGAGGGTTGTTGGCCAGAAACAGAAGGATGTCCAGCTCTGTCCTTGTAATGCCGTGCTTCCGGCAGACCGGTTCCATGCAGGAGGAATAGAGAGCTTTTGTGGGGAAATAATGTTCCCAGGGATTCAAGGGCAGCATAATAGCCTCCAAATAGTTCTTTTTAGAACAATAATATCACGAAAAATCAAACCTGTCAATGGCAGCCGAAAAAATCCAGTAGGGGCGGAGCCGCTTCGGTTACTGTTCAGGTAGGTCTGTGCGCTTGCCGCGCTGACCGTGTGATAAACTGGGCCAGAGAGCAAAAATCCCATCGCCGCAGGCGATTTTCATGGATTTTTGCCAGTTGCTGTGAACGCATGTGAACAGTAACCCGCTTCAGGGGCCATATCCTGTCCGCCCTGTGTACATAAAAAAATACCCCGCCCCTTCCAGACAGAAGAGGCGGGGTATGCGGGATCCCGCAAGGTGGAGAACGGTTATGGAAGCTCCCTGCGGACAAAAGCCTCCAGCACATCTGTCAGAGATTCAACGATATGAGAGGCAAGGCTGGCATATTGAGGGGCCGGATATTTCATATCAGGCACGCAGATCACGGGTATGCCGGCGGATGAGGCGGCCTGGATCCCCATCTCGGAATCTTCCAGCACCAGGGCCTCTGAGGGAGACACCTGAACCTTTTGGCAGGCTTTTAAGAAAATGTCCGGATTGGGCTTGCCCCGTTCCACTTCATCGCCGCAGATGGAGTCGTCATAGTAGTCCGCGAGACCGGTCTGCTTAAGGATCTTGTCCACCCGGTCCCGGGTACTGGAGGTGGCCACCACGGTCTTGTAGCCCCGCTCCTTCAGATATTTGAGAAGTTCCCGGAGACCTTCTTTTACAGGAACACCTTCTCTTTCAAACAGATCATTCATATACTGATGCACATTTTTCAGCACCGTCTCCATGGGGAAGGACGGGCTGAAGTGATCGTAGAACATCTGGAACACCGTAGGCAGGGGACAGCCCAGGAAGGATTTATAAAAATCCTCTTCCATGGTCAGCCCAAGCTTTCCGCATTCAATCACATACCCGTCATAGGTTACTCTCTCACTGTTGATCATCAGTCCATCCATATCAAAAATAACTGCTTTTATCATGGTAGATCCCCTCCTGAATGTTATATGAAGATTTTACCATTAAAAAGGGGAGATTGCCACACCTTTTCGCTGAGGTATATTTTCATTTTCCAGCCTGTCCATTACCTGGAGGCTGGACGGGCTGGCCGGATCGCCGGGTTACGCTTACAGGCAAGCCTGTAAGCGGTAACGCCTAAGAGGGCAGGGGGGCAGACTTAGTTGTTCTGGTGGTCATAGGCTGCCCAGGCTTCTTCAGGACTGTCGAATCCGCCGGACTGGATAGCCTTAAAGTCTACATAGAGGAATTCGGTGTTCTCGTCAACCTGTCCGCCTACAACGTTGGCAAAGGAGACCGAGTCAAAGAGAGGCGGAATATCCTGCCCCGCGGGAACCGGAATCTCTCTCCAGCCGTCTCCGGTGTACATATATTCATAAACATAGCTGCCGTCCTCTTCCGTGGGCTGGCCTGGAGTGAGTTTCATGCCGCAATCCGGGTTTAATTCATAGGTGAACAGCTCCGTATCTCTGGGCTCCCCGCCGTTGGTCAGATTGCCGTCATCGTCCGCGGTGATGACATAGGCCACAGGAACCTTTACGGTCATCCTCACATAGGCATCGTTTTTACTGTTGTTTTTGATGGCGGGATCTTTTGGGATCTCCTTTCCGGCGTACATGTCCTGAGCCTGGTTAATGCCCAGCGCGTCCGAAGGGGTGGCATCGGAAGGGGTGGCATAGGTGCCGTCAGGGAGTTCCCCGTCCCAGCTGGTCTCGTATAAATTGAAATCCACTTTGCCTACGGTAAAGCGGTTGTTCGCCGACTCATGGTCCGTCATATAGGCCATGGTGCCGCCCAGGCTTAAAAACGCCAGGAGACCCGCGGCGATCAGGATCTTCGCCCTGTTTCGGAAACTTTTTTCAGATCTTCTCATATTGATATCCTCCTTTTTTTGATCATTGATTAGTTGCCGGTTAACGGAGGAGCAGATAACCAATGCTGGGGATATGAAAGCGGACTTTGCCTTCTATCGCGTCAAGGGAAAGGGGGACTGAGTCGCATACCTGGTTGGCATCCCCTTTTGTGACAGCCATGCCGTGTTCCCGGTCCACGGATACGATTCGGTGGGTAACCATGGCGTCTCCGGCCTGGAAGCTGACGATATCTCCGGTGCTGATGGATTCATCCTCCTGGTACTGGCTGACATAGACCACGCTTCCCGCGGTTATGGCAGGCTCCATGCTGCTGCTTGCCACCACATAGGCCTTCATGTGGAAGAAAGAGGGGAGCCATACCGCCGCCGCCAGGAGCAGGGCTGCCGCCAGAAACAGGTTGGTGAACCAATGAAACAAAGTCTTAAGCTTATCCATGATTGTTTATCCTCCTCTACTATTAATCCGACGAAAAGAACATATGTTCGGTTACGGTTCCAAATTTTTTTTAAGTTTTTCCAGCAGCCTGCGGTGACGGGCGTGAGCCGTGGACAGGGGGATCCCCATATCTTTAGAGAAAGCCCGAAGAGAATCCCCCCGCAGGTAAAGGCGGTACAGCATGTCCCGCTCATCTGGAGCTAACTGGGAAATTGCCTGCCTCAGCTTTTCTAAAAGCCAGCGCTTCTCCGCCGCCTCCTCCACGGATTCAGCGGAAGGGTCCCAGAACATGTCGCTGCCTTTCAATTCCTCTGTGTCCAGGGCGTCATAGAAAAATGTCCGGTTCCGGATATCGCTCTCTCTAAAATATCGCTCCTTTCTCTCCCCCTGGCAGTAAGCCTTGTATACCTCTTCGCTGACAGTCACCGGCGTTCCTTTGACTTTGATATAGTAGTCCATATGTGTTCCTCCTTAAATTAAATTTGAAAATGATGACCCGGAAAACCTCTGCCGGGATTTTCCGGCGTCAGTGACAGAAACAAAAAGCAGGAGGGGCCATCTGCCGGTATGGGCAGTTGGTCTCTCCCGCGATTTGGTAATGAATTCATTCCTTTGCAAGGTAGTCCTTATTCTTTTGTGGTTCCAGGAGCGTGACATTTATGATCCTCCGGCAGCGGGAGCACTTGATCTGGATCCTCCCTTTTGTGCCGGGGGTGATATCAAACAGCCGCTGATGACAGTAGCGGCAGTATACAATGGTGGCAGACACTTGAACCCCCCCTTTTCTTACCAAATCGAACACATGTTCTTGATATAGTCTAGCAGGCCTCCTGGGATTTGTCAAGCTATTAATTGGGTTTCAGATATGGATATGGACTTCAGGGGTTATAGCGGCAGCGGTGTAAAATGTACGGATTAGCTTGAAATTTATTCAGGGTAATCTATATAATAGATACAGAGTCCTTTGAAACATGCCCCGAAATTCCCGGGATCCACAGGACAGACACCAGGAGGAACAAAAGACATGAAAATTATCGCCCATATCCGCACAGATTTCCCGGATAAATTTGGCATCCCCAGGCAGAGCGGCCTGGTGGAGTCTCTGAAGGGAACCATTATATTTGAACCAGAGTACCGAAACCCGGAGGCGTTCAAGGGCCTGGAGGAGTTTTCTCACATTTGGCTTCTGTGGCAGTTTTCCCAGGTAAAGAAGGAAAACTGGTCAGCTACCGTGAAGCCTCCAAGGCTGGGGGGAAAGAAGCGTATGGGAGTGTTTGCCACCAGATCGCCCTTTCGCCCCAATGATATCGGCCTTTCCTGTGTCCGCCTGGAGGCTGTAAAGACAGATGAGAAAATGGGGCCGGTCCTTTTGGTGTCCGGTGGGGACCTGATGGACGGCACGCCCATTTACGATGTAAAACCTTATATTCCATTTACAGACTGCCGCCCGGAAGCTGCGGAAGGGTACACAGGAAAGACAAAGGTCCATGAGCTTCTGGTGGATTTTCCAAAGGAGCTTTTGGAGCGGTATCCCATGGAGAAGAGGGCGGCGGTTGTGGGAATTTTGGCTCAGGATCCAAGGCCCGCTTATGTGCGGGACCCGGAGAGAGTCTACGGCGTGGCTTTTGGGGAATTTGACATAAAATTTCAGGTAAACGGCGACAGGCTTACGGTGCGGGACGTGGTCAGGCGGTTTTAGATTTCCCGGAAAGGCCGGGACAGTGGGCCGTGTCGTGCTGGAGTGTTTAAACAAAAATACATTATTTTGGAACAAAAGAAAAAAGCGAAAAAACTTATTTTAAATCAACAAAAAACTTGCACAAAAACTATGAGAAAATAAAAGTATATTTGTTTAAAATAAGTGTTGATATATTTTTAACAATGAAGTACAATAGCACCATAAGATATGTTAAAAAAATATCAATCCCAAAACAAAAAACATATCAGGAAACCTGTCAGCAAAGTGAGAGATCACTCATTAACGGGACAGGAAACAAGCGGCAACAAGCAAGCAACCAGTAAATGAAGTTCCATTTAGGAGGTCCAGTATGGCAAAAATTGAGAAGAACACCGTACCAGAAATCATCGACAGCGTGGAAGCGTTAACCGCTAAGATGAAGGCAATGCGCAAGGCGCAGAAGGTTTTTGCTACCTACACACAGGAGCAGGTAGACAAGATCTTTTTCGAGGCGGCAAAGGCGGCAAACATGCAGCGTATTCCCCTGGCAAAGATGGCTGTGGCGGAGACAGGCATGGGCGTGGTAGAGGACAAAGTTATCAAGAACAACTATGCGGCAGAGTATATCTACAATGCGTACAAGAACACAAAGACCTGCGGCGTTATTGAGGAAGACAAGGCTTACGGCATCAAGAAGATCGCGGAGCCCATCGGCCTCATCGCGGCGGTTATTCCCACTACAAACCCGACATCTACAGCGATTTTTAAAACTCTCATCGCGCTTAAGACCAGAAACGCGATCATTATTTCTCCACATCCCCGCGCGAAAAACTGTACAATTGCCGCGGCGAAGATCGTTCTGGAAGCGGCTGTCAAAGCCGGAGCTCCGGAAAACATTATCAGCTGGATCGACGTGCCCTCACTGGAACTGACGCAGGAAGTTATGAAGGAATCTGACACCATCCTCGCCACCGGAGGCCCGGGCATGGTGCGCGCGGCTTATTCCTCAGGAAAGCCGGCCCTGGGCGTAGGAGCTGGAAATACACCGGTTATCATCGACGACACCGCTGATATCAAGATGGCGGTAAGCTCCATCATCCATTCCAAGACCTTTGACAATGGTATGATCTGCGCGTCCGAGCAGTCCGTGACCGTTATGGAACCTGTTTATGACGCGGTGAAGAAAGAGTTCGAGCTGAGAGGCTGCTATTTCTTAAAGGGTGACGAGCTGAACAAGGTCCGCAAGACCATCCTGATCAACGGCGCGCTGAACGCCAAGATCGTAGGCCAGAGCGCGTACAAGATCGCTCAGCTTGCGGGAGTTGATGTGCCGCGGAGCGCCAAGATCCTCATCGGCGAGGTGGAATCCGTGGATATCTCCGAGGAATTTGCCCATGAGAAGCTGTCTCCTGTACTGGCTATGTACAAGGCCAAGACATTTGACGAGGCGATCACCAAGGCGGAGAGACTGGTAGCGGACGGCGGTTACGGCCACACAGCGTCTCTCTACATTGACGTGAGAGAGCAGGAGAAGATGGCAAAGCACGCCGCGGCCATGAAGACCTGCCGTATCGTCATCAACACTCCGTCTTCCCACGGCGGAATCGGAGATCTGTACAACTTTAAGCTGGTTCCCTCCCTGACACTGGGCTGCGGAAGCTGGGGCGGAAACTCCGTATCCGAGAACGTAGGTGTAAAACATCTGCTGAATATTAAGACCGTTGCCGAGAGGAGAGAGAATATGCTTTGGTTCCGCGCGCCTGAGAAGGTATACTTTAAGAAAGGCTGTATGCCGGTGGCATTAGACGAGTTGAAACATGTGCTGGGCAAGAAGAGGGCCTTTATCGTGACAGACTCTTTCCTGTACATGAACGGCTACACCAAGCCGATTACCGATAAATTAGATGAGATGGGCATTGTATATCAGTGCTTCTCCAATGTTCAGCCTGACCCGACTCTGGCCAACGCTCAGGAAGGCGCAAAGGCTATGACAGCGTTCCAGCCGGATGTGATCATCGCTCTGGGCGGCGGTTCCGCTATGGACGCCGGCAAGATCATGTGGGTAATGTACGAGCATCCGGAAGTGGATTTCCAGGATATGGCTATGCGCTTTATCGATATCCGAAAGAGAGTCTACACCTTCCCCAAGATGGGCGAGAAGGCTTACTTTGTGGCCATCCCCACCTCCTCCGGTACTGGTTCCGAGGTGACGCCTTTCGCGGTTATCACAGACCAGGAGACAGGTGTGAAATATCCTCTTGCGGACTATCAGCTTCTGCCCAACATGGCTGTCATCGACACTGACAACATGATGAGCCAGCCAAAGGGACTGACCAGCGCTTCCGGCGTTGACGTTCTGACCCATGCCCTGGAGGCCTATGCTTCTGTTATGGCCACGGACTACACAGACGGTCTGGCATTAAAAGCAATGAAAAATGTTTTCGAATACCTTCCTACATGTTATAATGAAGGCAGCAATGTGGAGGCCCGCTCAAAGATGGCTGACGCTTCCTGTATGGCTGGTATGGCATTTGCCAACGCCTTCCTGGGAGTATGCCACTCCATGGCTCACAAGCTGGGCGCTTTCCATCACCTGCCACATGGTATCGCCAACGCGCTGCTGATCTCCCTGGTTGTAGAGTTCAACGCGGCAGAGTGCCCCGCCAAGATGGGTACCTTCTCCCAGTATCAGTATCCCCACACCCGGGCAAGATACGCGGAGTGCGCCCGCTTCGTAGGCATTCAGGCCAAGGACGACGAGGAAGCGGTTAAGAAGCTGATCGAGAAGATCGAAGAGCTGAAGGCAGCGGTAGGCGTGAAGAAGACCATCAAGGACTACGGTGTTGACGAGAAGTACTTCCTGGATACTCTGGATGATATGGTAGAGCAGGCATTCGACGATCAGTGTACTGGCGCCAATCCGAGATATCCGCTGATGAGCGAGATCAAGGAGATGTATCTGAGGGCATACTACGGGGAAGCAAAGAACTAACTGAGCGGATCAAAAAGAAGTCAGGATAAGCTGAATCTGGAATGAGCCGGTGAAAAAGAAGCGTATACGGCTTATTCCAAGAGTGGTGTCCGCGATACTGTACCCAGGCAGGGCGGTAGCGCGGCGCGGCTCGCGCCTAATGTATAGGAAGGGAGAATAAATATGAAGACAGATAAAATTTTGTCCACACGTACCCATAAGATCATCTACCAGGTAGGCGACACTGCCGTTAAAGTATTTGACAAGAATTACCCCAAAGCAGACGTCCTCAACGAGGCTCTCAACCAGGCCAGAGTGGAGGAGACCGGCCTTCCCATCCCCAAGGTTCACGGCGTCAATGTAACCGATGACGGAAACTGGTGCATTGTCACGGACTTCATCGAAGGCAAGACCTTAGAGGAGGTTATGGCAGAGGACCCGGATCATATTGAGAGATACATGAGAGATTTCGTGGCTCTCCAGATGGAAGTGCACAGCAAAAAGTGTCCAAAGCTGAACAAGCTGAAAGACAAATGGAACGGCAAGATCTCTGAGTCCAAGGAGTTAAATGCCACCACCCGCTATGAGCTTCACACCCGTCTGTCCAGCATGCCCAAGCATAACAAGGTGCTCCACGGCGACTTTAACCCCAGCAACATCATGGTGGACGCGAAGGGCCGCTACTATATCCTGGACTGGTCCCACGCGACCCAGGGCAATGCCTCCGCTGACGCCGCTACCACTTACCTTCTGTTTTCTCTGAAGGATCAGAAGCTGGCTGAGCTGTACCTGGATACCTTCTGCGAGATGAGCGATACCGCGAAACAGTATGTCCAGAGATGGATGCCCATCACGGCCGCTTCCAGACTGAACAAGAAGCTTCCGGGAGAGAGAGAGCTGCTGGAGAGCTGGCTGGATGTTGTTGAGTACGAATAATGGATCCATTCTGACAAAATAAACTTAAAGACCGCCCCATTGATGATGAAGATCAATGGGGCGGTTATGTTACTGTTCAGGCAGGTCTGCGCCCTTGCGGTCCCCTCTAAAGTATGCTATAATGGCCACATTATGAAGAACTACATTATTTTTGACCTGGAATGGAATCAAAGTCCGGAAGGAAAAGAGAACTCTGTGGAGAGCATACCCTTTGAGATCATTGAGGTGGGAGCGGTGAAGCTGGACGGGAATTTTCACCTGATATCCGAGTTCCACCGCCTGATCACCCCAAAGGTGTATCCCCAGCTCCACTATAAGATCTCGGAAGTGACCCACATGGACATGGAGGAGCTTCGGCAGGAGGGGGAGCCCTTTGTGGATGTGATCCGGGATTTTCTGGAGTGGTGCGGCCGGGATTTCTGGTTTTGCACATGGGGGTCCATGGATCTGACGGAATTGCAGAGAAATATGGAATATTATCAGGCGGACATTCCATTTGAGAGACCATTATATTATTACGATGTGCAGAAGCTCTACGCCCTGGCCCGGGGCAATGTGAGGGAGAAGATGTCTTTGGACAAGGCGGTGGAGGAGCTGGCACTGGAGCAGGACCGGCCCTTCCATCGGGCCCTGGATGATGCCTTTTACACGGGAAAAGTGCTGGGGCGCATGGACCCGGCGCTGTGGGAGCCCTATATTTCCGTGGATTATTACCGGGTACCGGAGAAGAAGGAGGAGGAGATCTATCTCAGGTTTCCCACCTACTCCAAGTTTGTCTCCCGCACATTTCCCACCAAGGAAGAGGCCATGGAGGACAAGACCGTGGCGGATATCATATGCCCCCAGTGCAAACGGATGCTGAGAAAAAAGGTGCGGTGGTTTTCCCTGAACCAGAGGCAGTATTTCAGTCTGGGAGTCTGCCCTCAGCATGGACCTGTCCGCGGAAAGATCCGCATGAAGAAAGGGGAGAACGGAGAGTTCTATGTGGTGAAGACCATGAAGATTGTGGACGAGGAGGGGGTCAGAAGCCTGTTTGAGAAGAGGGAAGAGCAGAGATATAAACGCCATGTGAGAAATGACATCAAAAAAGTGAGAGGAACGATTGGGAGGCCTGTCTGACAATGGAGACAGGCCTTTTGATGTACAAGGGGGCGGAAAGGAATATGGCCGCTAAAGCGGCCCTGCCCCTACTGGATCTGTGGGAGTCCGCTGTCTGGCACACCAAGGCTTCATGGAAAAGCCCTCACTCATCCCGCATACGGTAGCCAACTCCGATCTCTGTGAAAATATACTCCGGCTCAGCCGGATTTTTTTCCAGCTTTCTCCTGATGTGGGCCATATTGACCCGGAGGATCTGGTTGTTGCTGTCATTGTACGGCCCCCAGATCTGACGCATCAGATAATCGTAGGTCAGCACCTTTCCTGCCTGGCGGGCGAGAAGGGATACCAGCTTGTATTCGATCTGGGTTAAATGAACCTCCTGGCCGTCCAAGGTAGTGCGCCTTTTTCCAAAATCGATCACAAGGCCGCCGCGGCTGTAGACACAAGCCGCTTCTTTGGAGTTCTGACTGTGCCGCAGGGCTGTGCGGATGCGGGCCATGAGCTCTGAGGTGCCGAAGGGCTTTGTGAGATAGTCGTCAGCGCCCAAATCCAGGGCAGCCACCTTCTCCGCCTCCTGAGTCCGAGCGGAGATGACGATCACGGGAGTCTGGGTGAACTGCCGGACTTTTTTGATGATCTCCAGGCCATCCATGTCGGGAAGCCCCAGATCCAGAAGGATGATATCCGGACAGCGGGAGGTGATCAGGGAGAGCCCGTCAGTGCCCGTGGCGGCGGTGAAGGTCTTATAGGACCCGTCAGACAGCACGGTCTCAATAAAACCAAGGATATTTTTTTCATCTTCAATTATGACAGCAGTTATCTTATGATCCATAGGTATTTTCCCCAAAGGTAATGAAAAGATAAATTCAGCCCCATCTGGATGGTTTTTTGCGGAGATCTGCCCGTGGTGAGCGTTTATAATGGTCTTGCAGATAGAAAGCCCGATCCCCATGCCTTTATGGGAATCACTGCTGTGGTTTGGCGTGGAGGGATATCCGTCAAACAGGGTATCCAGCCGGTCAGGGCTGATGCCGGATCCATAATCCCGCACATGGAAATGGGCAAACCCGTTGTCTGTATCAACAGATAGGCTGGTGGGAGTCTGGGAGCCGCTGTGATAGACCGCGTTTTCCAGAAGATTGATCAGCACCTGCTCGATCAGCGTGGCATCCATGGGAAGCATAATCAGCTCGTCAGGGATGCGCGCCTGGACTTTCGCGCCTGGTGTACGCTTGTAGAACCGCCGCAGGGCAGCGGAGACCACCTCCTCGAGAGGCTCTAAGGTGGTGTTCACGCTGGCTGTCTGGTTGTTGATCCTGGTGACGGACAGAAGGTTCTCCACCATGTTTAAGAGCCACTGGGCATCCTCGGCGATGGTCTTTACCAGATGGGTCTTCTGGGACTCATCCATGTGCTCCCCCTGTTCCAGGTAGGAGGTGGATGTGCCGATAATGCTGGTGAGAGGCGTCCGCAGGTCATGGGAAATGGCCCGGAGAAGGTTTGCCCGCATCTTCTCCTTCTCCGCCTCCATCAACATGTGTTCCCGCTCATTGGAAAGCTGGATCTCTTCTTTCAAATGAGTAGTCAGGGTGCTGGACAGGGAAGAGATGATGGTCATGCCCAAAAAAGTCACTGGGTAGCCGTCTAAGATAAAGTTCAGCTCCATATAAGGATAAGTGAATACAAAGTTGATAAATGCCACACTGAACAGGGAGGCCACGATGCCGCACCCGTATCCGGCTGTATTCTGCGCTATGATGACCACGGCCAGAACATAGATGATGGCAATGTTGGCCGTGTTGTGGGACAGAAGAAAAAATAAAGTGGACAACAGGGTGGCGATCATAAGGCAGATGATGGTAATAACGAAATTGCGCAGCAGAACCTGCCTGCTTAAATGGGAACGCCTGGTTTTAAATGGAATCATCATATTGTTTCTTTAGGAAGTTGCTTTTTCCCGCGGCCTTGGAGCGCCGCTGCTGTACCAGATATTCAAAATGCTCGGTGGAGATGCCCAGCTGTTCCAGTCTCTCCAGACGGCGCTGCCGCCTCAGAAGCTTGGCCTCCTCTTCTTTCCGGCGAAGGCGCTGCTTTGAGATGATCCCCGCGCAGGCCGCGCCAGCGGCCCCTATGGTACCGGCCAGAGCCAGCCAGACCAATATGGGGACAGCTCCCAGCCATGAGACAGCGCTTCTGACCAGACTGCTGCCCGCTGGCTGTCCGTCAGCTTGATCACCGGACACGCCGCCGCCCTCAGGGTCCTGAGTATCCAGGGCATGCGCGGAAAGAAGCTCCTCTCCGGTCACTTCCCCGCCTTGTCGGGAAGCCGCTCCTTCACCAGGATCCAGAGCCTGCCCGGAAACGCCGTCGCTGTCCGGAGCCAGGGCCTGCCCGGAAATACCGTCTTCGTTCAGGGCCGCGGCCTGCCTGGAAGCCCCGGATTCTGCCAGGGAAGCTACGGCAGGGGGCATCATCACCTGGTCAGGGGACATGGATTTTACTGTCAGGTAGGTGAAGCCGATATCCCGGTCATTCCAGGAGTATTGGATCTTGGCAATGGTTCCCAGAGGATCGCTGGGTGCCAGATCGTAGGAAAGTACGGAGTTGACAGAGCTAAAATCCGCATCCTTTGGAACGGTCAGCTTCATGGAAGGGTCCATCTCCAGGCCGGAAAGCCCTGTGGGGGAGAGGCCCGCAATGGTCAGATCATTTTCAAGGGAGGCAAAACCAGTGTCAAAGTCCGCCACTGATACGGTAAGAAAGTTCTGAAAACCAAAATTCAACATGGCTTTTGTGTCAGAGTAGTGGGTGGAATGGCCGTTTAGGATGACAGCTACCAGGGTCATATCCCCTCTTCTGGCAAAGGTTACCAGAGTGTTTCCGGCCAGGGAGGTATAGCCGGTCTTCCCGCCCAAGGCTCCGCTGTAGTACTCAGGCATATTTTTTTTGATCATCTTATGGCCGGGATACACTGTAAGGCCCTCCCTGTTGTTCCTGGTAACAGGAAGGTGATAATAGAGAGAAGAGTCGATCTCCATGAAAGTGCGGTTCTGGAGGGCCGCCCGCCCGATGAGAGCCATGTCATAGGCAGAAGTATAATGTTCCGGATTGTTGAGGCCGCTGGGATTGGCAAAATGGGAGTCCTGACAGCCTAAGGAATCGGCTTTCGCGTTCATCAATTCCGCAAAGGCATCCACGGAACCGGCCACATGCTCGGCCAGGGCGTTGGCAGCCTCATTGGCCGATTTTAAGAGAAGAGCGTAAAGACAGTCCCGAACACTGAGAACATCCCCCACGTCAAGGCCGGCGCTGCTGCTGCCAGCCTCCACATTGTAGACCGCGTCGTGGGAGAAGGTGACCATCTCGTCTAAGTCGCACCGCTCGATAACGATCAGGGCGGTTAGGATCTTGGTGATACTGGCCGGAAAGTAGGCATTGTGGATATTTTTCCCGAAAAGGACAGTGCCGGTGTCCGCGTCCATGACGATGCCGCCCTCTGCCTGTATGGATATATTGTCAGGCCAGGGCTCGGCCGCCAGGGCGTCGGAAGGAGTCAGGCCCAGTACCAGGGTAACGGCCAGCCCGACCGCCAGATCCTTTTTACCCCGTTTTTTTCGGATGAGGAAAAGGCACAGAAAGAAAATAAGGAGCACGGAACCAGCGAATATCACAGCGATGTTCGCGGCAGTGTCCACAAAAAACGGCTCCGGCACAATGTTGATCAGCAGATCGGTCCGGGGATCCAAGAGCCATAGGTCATTGTCAAAAAATATCTGGTGAAAAATGACAAAATATTTTGTAAAGTCCGTGGATATCAGGGCAGCCAGACCGCACACCGCCGCGAAAAACAGTCCGGTACCCCCGCAGATGGCTCTGGGGAGAATGATCCCCACCTTTGCCTTCAGCGCCAGCAGGACGGCAACGCAGAGGATGGCAGTGATGACGCAGATCCTCCGTATCAGGAGTCCGCCCAGAAAAAGCCCCCTTACATCTTCCATGTGGGAGATCTCACGCTCATTAAAAAATTCCCTGGCTTGTCCGTTTACAATCGCGGGAACATGGAGGTCTTCCCGGTTTCCCCGCAGATACGCCATCATCTCCCGGGTTACATCAAGAAGATCCTCCATCTCCATGCCCACGACTTCGGTAACCTGATATTTTTCATATTCTCTCTCATAGTATCCTGGGATCCAGTATGCTACGGCTTCCACGGAAGTGATCAGAAGCGCGGTCATCAGACAGAAAGTAAACAGGATGCCCACGGTATAGTGCAGATATTTCATAATGAATACCTCTTTCACAGATAAATTACTGTCCATCTCCGATTATAGTATAATATGAGACATGAGGCAAGAGGTAAAAAAATACGGGCAGGCGGCAGAAGCGCGCCTTGGGTTGCTGTTCACACGCGTTCACACCATGACCATTCGCTCAGCTTGTCAGTCATGGGCCAGATACTGGCTGGATACATAGGCGGTAGAGCCATTGTAATTGATCACGGTCCACTCGTCGTCATAATCTTCCACATAGTCTATAATCGTTCCCGACTCCAAAAGTCCAAGGATCTCCCCGGCCGTGGAGGGTTCTGAACGGACATTGAGGGAAGAGGTGGTCTTGTACACAGGAGCGGGGGTGGTAGGCGCCATGGTCTCGGTCTCCGGCGGAAGCGTGGGTGGGAGAGTCTCCGGCGTGGGGAATGTGGCGGTCGTGGGAGCGGTGCTGGATTCGGCAGTGGTCTCCTCATTCCCAGGCATCACAAGCCTCACCAGAAATACGATGGCAACGATCACCACAAGAATAAGTCCCAGGCGGATAAAGTCTGTGGCAGTAGGCACAAATCCGCCGCTCTTCTGGCGTCTCCGGCTTCTGGAGCCCCGGCGGCCAGAACCTCTGGAGGAGGAGCCGCTTCCGCGGCCGGAATTTCTGGAACCAGATGGGCCGCGGTCAGAGGACCGCCTGGCCGTATTTCTGGAGCCCGGGCTTCTTTCGGAAGAACGTCCGGTTCCCCGGTCGGGGCGTTTCTTCTTGGATTTGTACTCGTTGGCAAAGGTGTAAACCTCCTGGGACAGCAGGTGGTAGGCCTGATTGGCGTCATAACCATTATCATTGCCCTCATGAACCGCCTTGTTGCCAAGCATACGGATCTTGTGGTAATGTTCGCAGGTGGTCTTGCTGATCCACTCGCTGTCATAGAGATCATCTATGGAGGAAGCCAGATCCTCTTTGGAGACAGACGCGATGCCGCACAGATAGTCGACCATGAGCTCCAGAACCTGACGGGATTTTACCATAGATAAGTTGTACTTTTTTTCGCCGATCAGGGTTTCGGCTTCTTTTACTCCCTGGCGTATATTGGCCCAGGTATTCGCGATATCGGATGCGGCCATGCTGTAGAGTCCTCCTTTGTAAATCGTCACTGTTTCCATTATACTAGTTTTTGACAATTAATGCACCTAAAATTTAATATTGTAAGAAAAAAGTCAGTAGTTGAATTGCCGAGGCGGCTATTTTAATCCTCTTGAAAATAGCGGGATTGAGTGATAGAATGAAAAGGACAATGTTTACTGGAGGAGGACAGTTATGAGATTACGTCACATTCCGGGCGCGGAGGAGCAGATCGCGGAGAGTCCTTTCGTGATCCAGGCCCCCTGGGCTAACCGGGGACACTGGGCAGAGGTCTTTGGCAACACCAATCCCATAGAGATTGAAGTTGGAATGGGGAAAGGAAAGTTTATCATGGAGCTTGCCCAGAGCCATCCTCAGGTAAACTATGTGGGGATCGAGGTATATTCCACCGTGCTCTTGAAGGCGATCCAGAAGCGGAAAGATATGGAGCTTCCCAATCTCCGTTTTCTCAGGGTGGATGCCAGAGCGCTGGCGGAGATCTTCGGACCAGAGGAGGTGGAAAAGATCTACCTGAATTTTTCTGATCCCTGGCCAAAGGACCGGCACGCGAAGAGGCGGCTGACCTCTCCCGGATTCATGGCAGTCTACGATAAGATCCTGAAACCAGCAGGGGCGGTGGAGTTCAAGACCGACAACAGGGACTTATTTGACTATTCCCTGGAAGCTATCCCTTCTGCCGGGTGGACCGTGGATCTGCAAACATTTGACCTGCACAACAGCCCTTTTGTGGAGGGAAATGTAATGACCGAATATGAGACAAAATTTTTGGCAGAAGGAAAACCCATCTGCAAGCTGAGAGCCAGACGGAAGCGGGGCTGAGAAATGCCGGAATAGAACCGGGGAATCCGCGTATCTTATTAGAAAGCGGATATGGGGTGAGACCCATGGCTATGAAGGATACCATTATCAAAAAACTGCAGCAGGCCACCTGCGATAAGACTGAGCTGAACAAAAAGGTGGTCAGGTGGCAGAAGTCCCTCAAGGAGGCTGAGAAGGCTCTGACGGATGGAGGAAAAAAGAAGAAAGAAGGAAAATGATATGGCAATGAAGCTGTCAGGAAGTAATATTGAAAAGGAAGTATACCAGGCCGATATCCCGGTGCTGGTGGATTTTTACGCGGATTGGTGCGGACCATGTAAGGCCATGAGTCCGGTGGTGGAGGCTTTGGCTGAGGAGTACGAGGGAAAGGCCAAGGTGGGCAAGATCAACACGGACGAGAATCAGGAGATCGCCATGGAGTACGGCGTCATGTCCATCCCCACCTTTATTGTGTTCAAAGGCGGGAAGGCCGTGAAGAAGATGACCGGTATGCAGGACAAGAAGACCCTGGTGGCAGCCATTGAGGAGGCGCTTTGATATAAGCTGGGATAGAAGAGGAATTTTGCCGGATATCAGGAGAATTCCTCTTCTGAAACTTGCCCGTCGCGGTGATTCCGTGCCGACAATAACCGTCTCTAAAAAAAATCTAAAAAAATTTTAAAATAATTATTGACATTTTCGGACATAGGCCGTATAATGTTAAAAGTCCGAGGGACATACACAATAGCAAATAAAAATAAGCGCCTTTAGCTCAGTTGGTAGAGCAGTAGACTCTTAATCTATTTGTCCAGGGTTCGAGTCCCTGAAGGCGCACTGAAAGTACTGGTTTTGATGAAGAATGCATCGGGGCTGGTGCTTTTTTTGTGTGCGTGAGGCGGAGAGGAATATGGCCGGTAAGGCGGCCCTGCTCCGGTTTATTGAAGCCGCCAGTGTCTGACAATATGGTTGTGTCCTGCCACTGCTTTGCGAAAAGATAGTAATTATACAATGGCAGAGGTCTTGAGAAGAGGATCCCTAAGGAGGATGATGATCATGAGTGACAAAGAATTATTATTAGCCATCTCCACAATGATGGACAGCAAATTAAAACCAATAAATCAAAATTTGGTAAAGACACAGGAGGAGATCGGCTCAATCAAAAAAGAGATTATGGAGCTAAGAGGAGAGAACGCGGAATTAAAAGGTGAGATTGCGGAAATCAGGGGTGAGATCGCGCAGGTCAAAGGGGCTGTCAAAAAGATTGAAATAATTCAGGAAAATAAAATACTGCCGCGACTGCAAAATATTGAAGCCTGTTATACCTCCACTTACAACAGATATGAAAAGGGATCAGAGGAAATCGAACAAGCCATATAAGATCTGGAGCTTATGAAAAGCGTTATTACAGAACACAGTGAAAAACTCCAGAGAATCTCATAAAAATTCATGGGTAAGCTCTTTACTGCCAATCTATTTGTCCAGGGTTCGAATTCCTGAAGTTTTCTGGGTATCTTGTCGGATACGGAGATCCCAACATTATGTAAATTTATTGCGGCCATTCGGCCGTATTGACAACTCACAGTCCATATGTATTGGAAACATTGAACAATTTATTATACGTGCGCACCGTTCAGTCACAATACGCGAAAGAAGTAAGTGAGATTATTCCGGAATCGCTGTGGATTGACAAGGATCATTGAGATCTCAAAAGTCATTAATGATGATTTTGACAGGGTTTTAGAACCGCAAAGAAGAGGAAATATAAACGCAAATTGACAATTTTATAACATACCTGTACAATAAAACTATATCAAAATAACGGAAAGGGGAAGGGTTGAAGCATGGAGAAGAGATATCTGTGTCTGGACGTAGGGGGAACCAGCGTAAAGTATGGGGTGTGCAGTGAGGAGGGAGAGATCCTCACTGCTGGAAAAGAGGCTGTGGGGAAGACCCTGGAAGAATTTTTAAACCAGGTGGAGGCCATCTACGAGAAATCGGCTCCCATAGAGGGGATCGCGGGGAGTTTTCCAGGGGAGGTGCACAGCGAGGAAGGCGTCATTTACGGCATCAGCGCGGTGGAGCATCTCCACAAGTGCCCCTTAAAGCAGCTGATCTCTGAGCGGTGCGGCGGGAAGAAGGTCACCATGGTCAATGACGCCAACGCGGCTGCCCTTGGAGAGGCATGGCTGGGCGTGGGGAAAAAGTATAAGAATATCGCCTTTGCCATTGTGGGAAGCGGTGTGGGGGGAGCTGTTATAGAGAATGGGGAGTTGTACCCGGGGACAACCATGAACAAGGCGGAGATCGGAAATTTTCTCATGGGCGGTGTGAAAGACGGAAGGCTTCTGTGCTGGAGCGAGTTTACTTTGGAGAAAGAGGCCCAGAGGTATTCACGGGAGCGGCAGAAAAAGGTAGATGGAAAAGAGCTGGTGGAGCTGGCCAGGGGAGGAGACTTGGAGGCGGCAAAAAGGGTGGACGAATTCCTTCATTATATGGCAGTGGGGTGCGTCAGCCTTCAGTTTGCCTATGACCCGGAGATCATCGCGATAGGAGGGGGAATCAGCGCCAACCCCTGGATCATGGAGGAGATCAACCGGACCTACAGAGACCTGGTAAAAGGGCAGCAGATGGAGTATCTCATGCCTGTGATCGTGGCGTGCGAGAGAGGGAATGACGCGAACCTTCTGGGCGCGCTGGCTTATTTCTTTAAATATGGCGGGGACTGAACGGATCTGGATGGAAGCGGCGAGGGGACATTCATCAGCGGATGTCCCTTTTCTATGTACATGGGGCGGAGAGGAATATGGCCGTTTGCGCGGCCCCGCCCCGGCGCGGCGGGTAGGGAAAGAGCCTCCCCTACTCGATTTGGGAAATTGATACCATAGGAAGGAGAACACATGGAACAGGAGACAAGGATAGCGGTTATAGGGGTCATTGTGGAAGACAAGGAAGCGGTTGGGAGGGTAAATCAGCTGCTTCACGAATATGGAGAGTTTATTATCGGGCGCATGGGGCTGCCCTATGAGAAGAAGGCGGTCAATATCATCAGCGTGGTGGTGGACGCGCCTGTGGACAAGATCAGCGCGCTGTCTGGAAAGCTTGGAAGGCTGCCGGGAGTCAGCGCGAAAGCCCTGTACTCCAAAACGGGTACAGGGGCTTCTGCCTCCGGCTCCGGCAGCAGGCAGCATGGTCAGGGTTAGTGGAGGGATTTACCGCCGGACAGCTTCCCTTGCTGTGTCCAAAACTGCCTTGGACTCTTCTAAGGAGCAATCCATAAGCTGGAAAAGAAGGTCTTTCTCCATAGTGGGGGCATAGTAGAAGCCCTGCTGGTATACGCAGTCCGCCCGGTTCAGCACTTTCAGCTGATGTTGGGTCTCAACTCCCTCGGCAATCATCTTAAGGCCTAAGTTCTTGGCCATCTGGGTCAGGCTGTCCACCATGACGCGGGCTTTGGGATTGCTCTCCAGCTGCCAGATAAACAGGCGCTCGAATTTTACTGTATCTACGGGAAGCTCCAGAAGACTGGAAATGCTGGAGAACCCGGAGCCGAAGTCATTTAAGATCACCTCCACTCCCATCTCCGACAGGCTCTGAAGGGTCATGGTCATGTTCAGCTGTGAGGTGAGGTAGGCATTCTCGGAAAATTCCAGGGCCAGCTTGCCGGCGGGGATCTGGTAGCGGCTTAAGATGGTTTTGACCTTTTCCAGCAGATCTCCCTGGATAAGCATCATGGGGGAGATCCGGGTGCTGACGGACTCAAATTCAATGCCCCGCTCCAAAAGCTGCGCGATACAGGATCCCAAATGCTCTAAGGCAAAGTATTCCAGAGTGCGGATCTGTCCGGAGTCTTCGGCCACAGGGGTGAACTCCGGCGCTCCCACAAACCCAATGCCCTTGACGAAAACGCGCAGGTACAGCTCTGCCCGGGTAAATTTTTTCTTCTCAATATTGTAGGTGGGACGGTAGCGGACCTCGATCTCCTGGCGGTCAAAGGCCTCGCTTAAATACATGGCAATAACGTGGCGTCTGGCCATGTGCTCTCTAAGGGCGCTGTTGTAGACAACCATCTGGTTGGGACCGTACTCAGAGGCTTTTGACACAGCGGTGTCTAAGCATTCCAGAAGCTGGTCTGTTGTGGAGGCGTAGGTGGGGAAAGCGCAGATGCCGATCTGGACAGAGCAGAGACAGTCAATGTCCCCAACGGTCCACACATGTTCAAACCGGTCCAGGATCTCCTGACAGACAGACTGGGCCTGAACGCTGGTGGTGTGTTCCAGGATGACAATATACTCCACACCGATGAACTGATGAAGCTTCTTTCCCGTTACCTGCCGTAAGTAGATCAGGATCTGCTGGAGAAGCTCTTCACAGTAGTCATAGCCAAATACATCGTTGAGGCGCTTAAAGTTTTCGATATAGATCTTAAGGGCGGTTCCTCCGTTGCGCCTGTCCGTGTTGGACATGACCGTGTCAAGATATTCATAGCAGGAATTTCTTCGGGAGACACCAGCCGGACCACTGGCCTCAGAATCACGGTTGACAGGCCTGGCGTTGGTTCGGGGCGCGGGCTTTTTTCCAAACAGTTTCATAAAATTATACCTCCATAGTATGGTTTATCGGAAGCCCCTTCTGTTTCTTAATAGTATGGCCTCCGAAAACTGTATCTCCGGGACAGGATGGATCTCTGTCTTTTAATACAATTATAATGAAGAAACAGGGGAAAGTCCAGAACTATCTGACATTTCTCTCAGGGTTACAGAGAAAGCTAGTTACTGTTCACATACGTTCACAGCAACTAGCAAAAATCCATGAAAATCGCCTATGGCGATGGGATTTTTGCTCTCTGGCCCAGTTTATCATACGGTCAGCGCGGCAAGCGCGCAGACCTACCTGAACAGTAACGAAAGCTATGACTGCTCACCCCGCTGATTGGTCATGAGCCAGTATCGTTATGAGGTCAAGGTATATAACCTCAGGTGTCAGTGGTATGCGGCAGGCCAGTCAGGTGGTAGTTTGATAGAACCGCGCCAATTTCGCGTCAGGGAATGATGTATGGGGAAATAAAGTAGATGTTTTAGGAAAAATCCCGAATTAAAATAAGAGCGGTATATCTTATGGGTAAGATATGCTGCCCTTATTTAGCAATATTGGTTCAAACTTAAGCTAACTGTAAACCAGCCAGTTCCTCTACTTCTTCTATAGACAGACCAGAACCAATCGCGATTTCTTCAAAGGATAATTTGCCCAGTGACAAATATCGTTTGGCTGTTTCAACTTTTGTATCATGTTCCTTGCTCCTGATATAGGAACGCATCACTTCTTCCTGAT
>CAJUSJ010000062.1 GCA_910588865.1 uncultured Lachnospiraceae bacterium | reverse complement strand
TATAGGATAGCATATTTTGTTGAAGTTTTCTAAATTAACTAGCACAACAGGTTAATTTAAAGTCCAGATAAGGCAACACTTATCTGGGCTTTAATGGCGGTGGTATATTGCAAAGTGAACGATAGAAGGCGGAGAGTGTAAAGCTCTCCGCTTTAATAAATGCTGTCATAACAATAATTGATTTTGCGATTATATTGCAAAATAATAATAAAATTATTGACATATAGGTATAATAAACATATAATTATATTGTTATTTTGCAAAAATATTGCAGAATGGAGGAAAAAATATGCTGCTAGAATTTAAAATGGAAAATTATAAATCATTTTTAGAAAAAGTTACCTTTTCTATGGTAGCGGCACCGAAACAATCAGGATTGGATTATAGTCTGTTAAAGGAAAAGGTGAAAGGTAAGTTAGTGAAGGGATTGAGTTCCTCTGTGATTTATGGTCCCAATGCTGCCGGAAAAACTAATATTATAGGGGCAATAGATGTGTTAAGGGCTATTATTATAAGAGGTAATATAAGAAATTCCGAGGAAAGAAATTCTCCTAATGCCGCCGCCGCATTGGAATTGATACCAAATAATAGCTTGACCAAAGCGCGACCAGTAAAATTTTCGATTTCTTTTATAGAAAAAAAGATGCAAATAGAATATGAGCTTTCAATGAATTTGGGGAAATTTCTTGAGGAGGAATGTTGCAGAGAGATTAGGGAAGAAAGACTGAGTGTTAATGGAGAAGATATTTTTACCAGAAGCGAGAATTTAACAATTGGTAATTTAAAAGGAATTGAAAACTATCTTTCGGATATTACCAATCAGAATAAAGAGAATGTAATGGGGATCGCTAAAAACAGTCTCAATAAGGATGAACTGTTTTTAACGAATGGATTTAAGCTGATTTTCTCACAAAAACTTGTGAAATTAATAGTCGATTGGTTTACAGATAAATGTATGGTTATTTATCGGGCAGATACGATACAGTTGATTAAGAGATTTGCCGATCCAAAGAAAAAGGCGGTTTATGTAGAAAGGACAACAAACCAGGCGGCAGAACTATTTGGTATCAATTCAAATGCCGTAGGTTATGTGGTGAGTGATGACGAGCCAGAGGCAAAATTATATTCTATTTTTAAAAATACAGAGAACGAAAAGAATACAGCGATTGTTTCTGAAATTTTTGAGTCTTATGGAACCATCCGTTTTATAAATATGTTCCCATTGGTAATAAAAGCAATCATGACAGGGGGAACACTTATTGTGGATGAGTTTGATGCTTCTATACATCCGATGGCTTTGATGAGTATTATTAATATTTTCCATAATGATGATATAAATATTCATCATGCACAATTGATCTTCAATACACATAATCCTATTTTCCTGAATTCTAATTTATTTCGGAGAGATGAGATCAAATTTGTAGAGAGGGATGATGAGGATCATTACAGTACTTTATATTCTCTGGCATCATTCGGAACGACAGGCGAAAAGGGAGTCCGTAAACATGAGGATTATATGGGGAAATATTTTATCAGTCAATATGGAGCAATTAAGGATATTGATTTTACGCCAATCTTCGAGCAGCTTTTGGGAGACGAAAGAGAGGTTTGATTATGGCAGAACGGAAACCAAATAAGAAATACTATTGTCGCGGACCAGACTAAATCAGCAGATTGGCATAGGCCATGAAGCCGGTTTAGTCTTTTTTTGTACACGGGGCGGAGAGGAATATGGTCGCTAGAGCGCCCCCGCCCCAGAACGGCGAGTAGGGGCAAGGATCTCCAATACTCGATTACGCATACTGGCAATATTGCTCATAAACCCACGATATTTACAAGATATAAAAGGCAAAATAACGAAAAACAACTCTCTTTTTTGTCAAAATAAGACAAATTAGAAGGTAAAAATGTCAAAAAAACAAACATAATGTAAAAATAGAGAAAATAAGTCCAGAGCCAGTAAAGAAATGTAAAAATATCCAAAACACACAGAAGACCAGCATTGTTATAATAAACACAACAAGTTCAAATTCGTTTTAAAGAAAAAGGAGGAAATCACGATGAAAAGAAGAAAAGGCCTTGGTTTATTGCTGGCAGCGGCCATGGTTGTGTCCCTCGCGGGCTGCGGCAATGCCGCTGGACAGAGCGGCGGCGGGACAGGCTCTGGAGCGGCAGGAGGAGACGGGCTTCCGGTACTTCGGGTAGCGGCCATGCCCACTATCACCAGTCTTCCCACTTACTACGCGCAGAAGAACGGGCTCGACGAGAAAGCGGGATTTAAAATGGAGATCACCATGTTTGACACAGGCGCTCCCATGAACGAGGCGCTGGCAGCGGACCTGTGGGATGTGGGCCATATGGGCGCGGCGGCTGTCACCGGCATGGCCAACTATGATGAGCTGATCATCGGTGAGGTTCTGGAATCCACAGACGGACAGGGAGTATTCGTGTCCCCGGATTGCCCGGTGGCGCAGGATAAGGGGTATAATCCTTCCTTCCCCACGGTTTTGGGAAGCCCGGACTCCGTGGCAGGCATCACCATCCTGACACCAGTGGGAACCGCGCAGCATTTTACGGTGTTAAAATGGCTGGAAAAGCTGGGGATGGAGCCCACGGATGTGAATATCGTAAATATGGATACCGTGCAGGCTTATCAGGCATTGCAGTCCGGCCAGGGAGACGCCGCGTCTCTCAATGTTCCCACCTTCTTTGACGCCAAAAACAACGGTATGGTCCAGGTGGCGAACTTGGCGGACATGGGTACCCGCTACGTGGATATGATAGTAGGAAACCGCAAGTCCCTGGACGGAAAATCCGATCTGATCCAGAAGTATGTGGACTGTATGCTGGAAGCCTGTGAGACACTTCAGAAGGATCCGGACATGGCTGCTGACCTGTTGGTGGAATTTTTGCAGGATTCCGGTATGGAGACCAGCCGTGAAAACTGCATGGCGGATTTGGATCGGGTAAAATGGCTTTCCAAGGAAGACTGGAAGGGCCGGGAGCTTGGCGTTTTCGCGAAAGAGCTGGGTGAGTTCTATGTTGACCAGGGACAGCTGGAGGCCAGTGCCACTGAAAAATTTAATACCAATGTGGTCACCACGTTTGTGCAGCCTTATCAGTAATCCTTCATGCGCCCGGCCGCGGCCGCGCCGCCACCTATGAAAGTATGTGGCGGGCGCGTTTGGCATACCTGAATTCAGATCGCCTGCGGCGATGGAACTTTCATTGTAAACCTGCATGCGCCCGGCAGTGGATGCGCCACCACAAATGAAAGTTATGGCGGGCGCGTTTGGCATACCTGAACTTAGATCGCCTGCGGCGATGGAACTTTCATTGTAAGAAAGAGTGAAAAAATATGAAATCTTTTTTTGAAAAATATAAATACAAACTGATCTCCGCGTGTTCCTTTCTGTTTGTGCTTCTGGTGTGGCAGCTGGTGACAGATGTGTTTCATCTGGTAAGCCCTGTGATGCTTCCCAGCCCCACAAAGATTTTGGGAACCTTCTGGTATAAGCTTACCGGCGGAACCGTGCCGGATGGGTCCACACTTCTGGAAAATATCTGGTCCAGCTTAAAGATCGCCCTGGGAGGCTACGGTGTGGGAGTTCTCATCGGCGTTCCGCTGGGAGTGGGCATGGCGTGGAGCAGAAAATTTGAATTGTTCGCGAAGCCGCTGTTTGACATTATCCGTCCGGTGCCGGCCCTGGCCTGGATTCCCCTGATGATTCTGTGGCTTGGAATCGGCTATGCCTCCAAAGTGGGAATCATTTTCTTCGCGGCATTTATCAGCGCCACGGTGAATTCCTACACCGGAATCCGCCGTACAAGCAAGGTTCACCTGTGGGTTGGAAAAACTTTTGGGGCCACCAACCGTCAGTTATTGTTTAAAGTAGCTATCCCCACGGCTCTTCCCATGATTTTTACGGGCCTGCGCCTGGCTCTGGGCTCCGCGTGGGTGGCTCTGGTGGCCGCGGAGATGCTGGCAGCTACCAGCGGCCTGGGATACATGATCCAGATGGCCCGCATGCTGGGGCGTCCCGATGTGATCATTGTTGGAATGCTCACCATCGGATTTGTTGGGCTTATGCTCAACACCGGTTTGGAGAAACTGCAGAAAAAATATGTGAGGAGGGGAAAGCAGCATGATTGATTCTACCAAAGACAGCCGTTTTTCCGATAAGCAGCTGATCGTGATCTACACCATTATATCTCTGCTGTCACTGCTGGCGGTGTGGGAACTGGCAGCCAGGTTTACCAAGGCCTCCATGTTTCTTCCGCCTGCCAGCCAGGTGTTGGCGGCGTTTTTCAGAAGCTTTGTGGACCCCATCGGCAAGCGGACCATGCTGGCCCATATCGGTGTAAGTCTGTACAGGGTAGCGGTAGCGTTTTTCTTTGCCACCATCGCCGGAATCGCTCTGGGCGTGGGCATGGGTTACTCCCGCTTGGCGGAAGCCATTTTAAAGCCCATTTTCGAGTTTATCCGTCCCATTCCGCCCCTGGCCTGGATCCCCCTTTCCATATTGTGGTTCGGGCTGGGAGATACTGGAAAATTTTTTATCATCTTTTTGGGGTGCTTTTGCTTTATTACCGTAAATACTTATGACGGCGCCAAAAATGTGGACCCGGAACTCATCGGGGCTGCCCGCATGCTGGGTGCCAATGAGCGCCAGGTATTTTTTGAGATCGTGCTCCCCTCCTCGGTTCCCTATATTTTCGCGGGACTGCAGATCGCTGTGACAGCGGGATGGAGCGCGGTGGTGGGAGCTGAGATGATCCAGTCCAACGAGGGTGTGGGCTGGATGATCGTGAGAGGCATGAACACCGGCAACACGGTGCAGATCATGGTCGGCATTGTGGCCATAGGCGTTGTGGGCTTTATACTGGCCAATCTGACAAGCGCCCTGGAAAGGAGGCTGTGCGCATGGAACGAGCAAAAGGGAATGTAGGATCCCAGGCAGCGGTGCTGGAGTGCCGGAATGTAGGCCGCGCCTTTGACAGCTATGACGGGGAAGGCAAAAACGAGGTTCTCCGGGGAATGGATTTTGAGGTACATGAAAATGAATTTCTGGTTCTGTTTGGAGCCGGTCAGTGCGGCAAGACCACACTGTTAAATATCCTGGCAGGCCTGGACATGCCCACTGAGGGGCAGGTATTGAGCCGTGGACAGAAAGTCACCGGGCCTGCCCCGGAGAGGGGGGTAGTATATCAGAAGACCTCCCTGTTCCCCTGGATGACGGTTGAGGAAAATGTGGGATTCGGCCCAAAGGCACGGCATATGCCGGCAGAAGAGCGGGAGGCCCGGGTGAAAAAATACCTGGAACTGGTGGGTCTTACCGGATTTGAGAAAAGCTATCCCAGCCAGCTTTCCGGCGGCATGCGCCAGCGTGTGGGGATTGCCAGGGCTTACGCCAATGAGCCGGACATCATGCTCATGGACGAGCCCTTCGGGCACTTGGATGCCCAAACCCGCTACATGATGGAGGAAGAATTGCAGCGGATCTGGCAGAAGGAAAAGCGAACAGTAATTTTTGTAACCAACAATATTGAGGAGGCTCTGTTCCTGGCAGACCGGATCATCCTTCTGACCAACTGCCCCACCCACATCAAAGAAGAGTATGTCATCGACATGCCCCATCCCAGGGACTACGTAGATCCGGAATTCCTGCGTCTGCGCCAACTAATCACCGACAACATGGACCTGACATTATAGAGGAGGAAGGCAACGCGAAGCGTTTCTAAATGCCTTCCGACGACATGGCAGGTGACGCGAAGCGGCGCGTGCCGATACCGATTTAATAGGAGAAAATTCTATGGAAGATAAAAAAATGCCCAAAGTGCAGGTGCGTGGCCTGACCAAACAGTTCGGGGATCTGCTGGTACTGAATAATATTTCTTTTGATGTACAGGCCGGAGAATTTTTATGTATCGTAGGTCCCACGGGATGCGGCAAGACCACATTTCTCAACAGCCTGACCAAATTATATAAGCCAACCGCGGGGGAGATCCTCCTGGACGGGGAACCTGTTGACCTGAAAAAACATAACATTGCCTATATTTTTCAGGAATACTCCACCATGCCCTGGCTGACTGTGGAAGAAAACGTAGGATTCGGCCTGGACATTAAGGGGATGGAAAAAGGGAAAGCCAAGGCCCTGGTAGACGAGTATCTGGAGATCGTCGGCCTGGCCAAATACCGAAAGTATTATCCCAACCAACTGTCCGCCAGCATGCTCCAGAGAGTGGTGATCGCCAGAGCCTTTGCCACCCAGCCGGACCTGCTTTTGATGGATGAGCCCTATGGCCAGTTGGATATCCAGCTCCGCTATCATTTGGAAGATGAGCTGATCAGCCTGTGGCAGCGCACCGGCACCACAGTGCTCTTTATCACCCACAATATTGAGGAGGCTGTCTATATGGGACAGAGGATTCTGGTTCTGACCAACAAACCAACAAGCATTAAGCAGGCCATTGACAACGATCTGCCCCGCCCCAGAGATATCGCCAGCCCGGATTTTGTAAAGCTGCGCAATGAGGTGACGGATCTGATCAAGTGGTGGTAAGGGAATCTTTACATAAAGACAGAAGTCTTGATATAATTAGGAGGAACGATGAAAAAACAGCCTAATATTGTACTGGTCATATCCGATGATCAGGGTTACTGGTCCCTGGGATGCGGCGGCAACAAGGAGATCATTACCCCCAACATTGACCGGCTGGCAGAGGACGGGATCCGGTTTGAGAATTTTTTCTGCACATCACCGGTCTGCTCCCCGGCAAGAGCCTCCCTGCTCACCGGGGCTATCCCCTCCCAGCATGGGATCCATGACTGGCTGAGAGATGACGACGAGAGACAGGCTGCCCTGGAGTATCTGGCGGGGCAGTATTCCTACACCAAGGCTCTCGCGGAAAACGGGTACTGCTGCGGCCTGTCAGGCAAATGGCATATGGGCGCGGCGGAGAAAGCCCAGCAGGGATTTACCCACTGGTTCAGCCATAAGTCCGGCGGCGGCCCCTACTACGGAGCCCCCATGTACAAGGACGGGAAGCTGTACCGGGAAGAGAGATACGTGACCGATGCCATCACAGAGGATGCCGTGGAATTTCTGGAATCCAGGAAGGATTCCAAACAGCCTTTTTATCTCCATGTGGCCTACACGGCCCCCCACGGTCCATGGCTTGACAATCACCCTAAGGAGTACACGGATCTTTACAAGGACTGCCCGTTTGAGTCAGTTCCCCATCTGCCCAGACACCCGGACAGCATCTATCTTACAGATGAGGTGGCAAAAGATGAGCGGGGCAACCTGATCGGCTATTTCGCGGCAGTCACTGCCATGGATGCCGGGATCGGCCGCGTTCTGGATAAATTGGATGAGCTGAATCTGGCAGATGATACCATTTTTGTTTTTACCTCGGACAACGGATTTTCCTGCGGCCACCACGGTTTCTGGGGAAAGGGAAATGCCACCTTCCCGCTGAACATGTACGAGGAGTCGGTGAAGGTGCCCTTTATCATAAGGCATCCAGGCCATATTCCAAAAGGCAAGGTCTATGACGGGTTGATTTCAGCCTATGACTTCATGCCGACCCTGTTGGATTACCTGGGGTTAAAACCGTCAGATACCATGAAAAGGCCTGGTGTATCCTTTGCGCCGCTTTTAAGAGGCGAGGATTTTGTCCAGAGAGAAGATGTGGTGGTCCTGGATGAATACGGCCCCAACCGCATGATCCGGGGACGCCGATTTAAATACGTGGCCCGCTATCCCTACGGCCCCAATGAGCTCTATGATCTGGAGACAGATCCGGGGGAGACGAAAAATCTTTTGAAAGAAGGAGGATTTGAAGACCTGGAAAAGGATATGCGCCTTCGTCTGGAAACCTGGTTTGCCGCGTATGTGAACCCGGAGATCGACGGCGTCAGGGAGGCTGTATTCGGCTCAGGGCAGACAGGTCTGGCAGGTCTGTGGGGAAAAGGCGTTTCCGGCCACAGCCTGGATGATTACATACGGGAAAACCCAAATTTCGCGCCCTATGAAATTAAGTAAGAATCAGGAGTGGACACTATGAAAATATGGTTAAAGAAAATCGCTTTATACTCAAAAAAACTGCGTACACAGCTGTTTTTAACCTATTTTCTCGTGTTCACTTTTTTCTTTGCGGCAGTTTTTGTGCTGGTCAGCGTGTCCATCCGGGATCTGCTCATTGACCAGATCGGCCACAACCGGATCGCGGTGCTGCGGCAGATCGGGGAGCGGGCGGATATCGTAAAGACCAGCAGCACCACACTTTCCAATCTGTACCGCTATGAGATCCAGAGCAACGGTTTTCTGAAGGAGGGGATATCAGAGGAGGACAGAGAGAAAGCCTGTGAGTATCTGGACTCCCAGAAAGAGATCTATGATGAGGTGTTCAGCCGCATCGGTCTGGGCTATGAGGTGGTGCTCATGGGCGGAAACGGCTTTATCTATAATTCTGATACCAATATCGATACAAGTACCTGGACCCATCAGTCCTGGTTTAAATATCTGCTGGCAGCCTTAAACAACAGCGGCGACACGGTGCAGTTTTCCCGAACCTTCAGCGGCAATGAGAACGGAACCCCGGTATACTGGTTTGCCGCTGGGCAGATGCTGAAGAGGGGAGAGAACCAAAGTGTGCTCCTGATCCTCATTGACGAGGGGCTTCTGGAAAACCTGTATGCCTCCACCCAGGAACAGGGAGGGGAGATTTACATCTATGATCAGAAGGGATTTATTGTATCTCATTCCAACAAGAAGATGCTGGGAAAACAATTTATCGATGTAGATTATATGCGGAATATATACGGCACAGATCAATCCAATATGATCAAAAAGCTGGGGGAGAGCTACATGCTTTCCACTTACATGGATGAGAAGACAGGCTGGACCATTGTGGAGGAAAGCCCTGCCAGGATCATTTTAGGCAGGCTCAACAGAACCTACGGGATCATGGGATGCCTTCTGGCAGCAGGTTTGATCCTGGCAGTGGCGGTGTCTGTGTATATCTCCCGCCGTGTCTCCAATCCCCTGGCAGAACTCAGCGAGGCCATGGACAAGTTTGACGGCCATGAATTTACCCCCTCTCCTGTGGGAAATACCACCCAGGAGATCGGATCCCTTCAGGAAAGCTTCAATCACATGGCAGTGGAAATCTCCAGCCTGATGGAGATCATCAAGGAGAGGGAGCAGCAGAAGAGGAAGCTGGAAGTAAATTTTCTCCGGGCCCAGATCAACCCTCATTTTCTGTACAATACCCTGTTTTCCATCCGGTGCGCGGTGGAGGTGGGAAAAAACAGCCAGGCGGCCCAGATGCTGGGTGCCTTTATTGATCTTCTGCGGAGCACCCTGGCGGTAAAGGACAACACCGTGCCCCTTCAGGATGAACTGGAGACTACCCGAAAATATCTGGTGGTCCAGAAGCTCCGGTATGGAGAAAAAGTTAACTATGAAGTGGAGATGGAGAGAGGAACCGAACACTGCATGGTACCTCCCCTGATCCTGCAGCCCCTGGTGGAAAATTCCATCTTCCATGGGCTTGAGGCAAAAAGCGAAGGAGGAACCGTGATCATCGAATCAGCCCTCCAGGGGGAGAACCTTCTTCTCACCATCACCGACGACGGCGCGGGGATGGACTCTGAGACCCTGGAGAGGGCCAGGGAAAACTGCCGGAAGAATGTGGCAGGAAATGCCCATTCTGTCGGAATGGCCAATGTGCACAACCGCATACGCCTGAACTACGGAGAGCGCTATGGCCTTACTCTGGAAAGCGTCAAAGGAATCGGCACCACCATCACCCTGCTGATACCCGCTTTTATTCAGGAGGAAGGCCAAATGCGCAGCATTTATTAGGATGCCTTCCGACGACGTGGCAGGTGACGCAACGCGTCGCGTGCCGATTCCTTGAAAAAGGAGGAAGGCCAAATGCGCAGCATTTATTAGGATGCCTTCCGACGACGTGGCAGGTGACGCATTGCGTCGCGTGCCGATTCCTTGAAAAAGGAGGAAGGCCAAATGCGCGGCATTTATTAGGATGCCTTCCGACGACGTGGCAGGTGACGCAACGCGTCGCGTGCCGATTCCTTGATAAAGGAGGAAGGCCAAATGTGCGGCATTTATTAAGATGCCTTCCGACGGCGTGGCAGGTGACGCGACGGGTCCCGTGCCGATTCCTTGATAAAGGAGGAGAGTTATGAAAGTCCTGGTAGTGGATGATGAAACCATGATCTGTGAGTGGATGCAGTTTTGTATTTCCCAAAATCCGGCCTGTCAGCTGGTCGGCATTGCCCACAATGGCTTAGAGGCTCTTGAGCTGTTTGAAAAAGAGGAGCCGGATCTGATCCTTACGGATATAAAAATGCCGGTTATGGATGGACTGGAGCTTCTTCACACCCTGCGTTCCAGGAACAGCCAGGTAAAGGTGGTTATGCTGACAGCGTTTTCCGACTTTGACCTGGTGAGACAGGCCCTGCGGGATGGGGCTGATGAATATCTTTTAAAAACCGAGATGCAAAATGACCTTTTGCAGGAGCTACTCAATCGTATTGCGGGGGAGAGGAAGCTTTCTTCAGGAAAGGAAGAACAGGATATGGCCAGCATCTCCCAGACACAATCCATGATCAGCAGGATTCTCAGACAAAAGAGAGAGCTCAACAGCGAGGAACTGGAAAAACTTCGCCAGTACAATGTGAGGTGGCGGGACAGGGGACTGTTTGCCCTGGCGGTGTGGAAACAGAATATTCTCAACAGCGGTCTTTCATTTCCAAAAGAGAGCCAGGTGCGCCATGTGACTGGATTTGATTATACAGACAGGATTTATATGATTATCGGAAACTTTCCAAAGACCCTCAGCGAGGCCAGGCAGGCCCGGCAGCTGACAGAGTACGCGAGAGAAGTCCAGAGGCTTAACGGTTATATGGCAGGCGTCAGCACCATCACCGATGAGATGCGCCGGATCCCGTTTATGGCCTGGCAGGCCGCCTGCTCCCTGGGAGAAGGATTTTATATAGGGGAAACAAGGCTGTATGAACCTCGGTACCCACTGGCAGAACTGCCGCGCAAGGATCAGATGTGGAAAAGCATATGCGCGGAATTCCGCGTACGTCTCCATCAGACACAAGGATTTAAACGGTATGAGCTGATCAAAGAGTTTCTGGAAAACGCGGACAGACAGAAGATTCTCGCTGTGGAGTCCGTGTGCGGGCTGTGTCTGGATGCCTTTGACCTGATGGAATTTGAGGCCAGAGAGAGGGGGATTGCGCTGGAGGATGGAGACAGTCTCCGCGTGGGACTGCAGCAGTGCGTTTCCCTGGAAGAGGCACAGCGGGTCATGCTGTCTTTGTCCAGGCAGTGCAGCCTGGAGGCGGACTGGCAGACGCCGAAATCTAAAAATATCTGTCTGGCCACAGAATATATCAACTCTCATTACATGGAGCAGATCAGCTTAGAGCAGGTGGCTGCTCATGTAAATCTGAATCCAGAGTATTTTTCCAGGGCCTTTAAGGCAGAGGTGGGCCAGACTTTTGTAAATTACCTGACCGATATCCGTCTGCGTCATTCGGTCCGGCTTCTGGAAAATACGGCACTTCGGGTTCAGGATATCGCGCAGCAGGTGGGATACTACAACGCAAGCTATTTTTCCACCACATTTAAAAAGAAATACGGCATGAGTCCTTACGAATACCGGCGTAAAGGAAACTAGCCAGAAAGGAACCCTATGAAAGCCATCATGATCATGTATGATTCCCTGAACCGCCATATGCTTGCTCCCTATGACTGCAATTGGACTCATACAGAAAATTTTAAGCGTTTGGCAGACCGAGTGGTAACCTTTGATAACTGCTGGGTGGGAAGCATGCCCTGTATGCCTGCCCGGCGGGAACTGCACACAGGCCGCTACAATTTTCTGCACCGGAGCTGGGGGCCCCTGGAACCATTTGACGATTCCATGCCCCAGATCCTTAAGGAGGCGGGAATCCACACCCATCTGATCAGCGACCACTACCATTACTGGGAAGACGGGGGAGCCACCTACCATCAGAGATACAAAACCTGGGAATGCGTGAGGGGCCAGGAAGGTGACAACTGGCAGCCCATAGTGGACTTTGACGGCATTCCTGGCCCTACCAGGAACGTATGCGGAGAACCGAAAGACAACTGGGTGGGGCAGGACTTTGCCAACAGAACCGCCATGTCCACAGCGGACCGCCAGCCTCAGTGGCGCGCCTTTGACAGAGGACTGGACTTTCTCAGGGAAAATCATCATAAAGATAACTGGTTTCTGCAGATCGAGACCTTTGACCCCCATGAGCCGTTTTTTTGCCAGCCGGAATATAAGGAGAAATTTCCCGATAAATATGGGGGACCCTTCTGTGACTGGCCGGATTACCGTCCCGTAAATGACGAGGACAGTCCGGAGTTTATCGATCATATGAGGAAACAGTATGCTTCCCTGCTCTCCATGTGCGATGAGAATTTGGGCAGGGTATTGGATGTTATGGATCAGTACAGGCTTTGGGAAGATACCATGCTGATAGTGAATACGGATCACGGTTTTCTGCTGTCAGAGCATGGCCAGTGGGCCAAGTGCCACTGTCCGTTTTATGAGGAGGTGGCCCACATCCCGCTGTTTATATGGGATCCCAGAACAGGGAGACAGGGGACCCGGACCAATTGCCTGGCTCAGACCATCGACCTGCCTGCCACGCTGCTGGAATATTTTGGCCAGCCTGTTCCGCCGGACATGGAGGGACGGTCCCTAAGGCCTGTCCTTGAGAGAGACCAGCCTGTCCGGGAGGGAGGGCTGTTTGGCATTTTCGGCGGCCAGGTCTGCTGTACGGACGGGGAATGGGTCTACATGAGAAGCCCTCTTTCAGGCAATCAGCCCCGCTACGAATATACCCTGATGCCCATGAGACACGGCGGGAGAAGGGCATTTATCAACAATGATGTGCTTAAGTCCATGAGCCTCTATAAACCCTTTTCCTTTACAAAGGAGGTTCCGGTATTGAGACTGGACAGTCTTAACCCCATTTCCCAGGCAGAGTATCCTACCATGCTGTTTCGTGTGGGGGAGGACCCTATGAAACCGCGGGGGGCGGCGGATGAAGAGCAGGAGGGGAGGATGATCCGGTTAATGAAAAAGCTGATGGCGGAAAATGACTGTCCTAAAGAGCAGTTTGTCCGGATGGGGTTAGGGAGGAGGAGATGCGGCAGGGAGGGGTTTTTGGGGAGGGAATGATCTGAAAAAGTGTCCGTGGGATTGAGTAAAACCGTAGGATATGGTAGAATATCATAAAGGAGAAGGATGCCCATGGACGACATAAGGATAACCAATACCCCCTATGACGACGTATTCCGCACACTGCTGAATGACTGCGGTTCCCTGATCATTCCGGTGATCAACGAAGTGTTTGGAGAGGATTATTCTGGTGAGGAGAAGATTATTTTTTCTCCAAATGAGCATTTTCTGAACCAGCAGAGCGGGAATGAGGAGGAGCGAATTACGGACTCCAGTTTTAAAATACTGGGAAAAGAACCAAAAAAATACCATCTAGAATGTCAAAGCGGCACGGATAACAGTATGCTGATCCGTTTTTTTGAGTATGATACCCAGATTGCCTTGGATGAAGGAGAGATTAGAGGAAATGTTCTGACGGTGACGTTCCCCCACTCCGCTGTGCTGTTTCTGAGATGCGGCTCTTCAACCCCGGATAAACTGAGGGTCAGGATGGTCACACCTGGCGGAAATGTGGAGTATGATATCCTGGTGATGAAGACCCAGAGATATACGATAGAGGAGATCTTTGAGAAGAAGCTGCTGCTTTTGATCCCATTTTATATCTTCACCCACGAAAAACGGTTTGAGGAATATGAAAAGGATGAGGCGGGACTGCAGGCCTTGCGGCAGGAGTATGAGGAGATTAAGAATAAGCTGGAAGAACTTGTAAATAAGGGAGTTATCAGCGAGTTTACAAGACGCACGATAATTGAAATGTCCAACAAGGTACTAGAACATATAGCCAAGAAGTATGATTCCGTCAGGGAAGGAGTGAAGTCTGTTATGGGTGGAAAAGTGCTGGAATATGAGGCGAAAACGATATTGAGAGAAGGAATAAAGCAGGGGATAGAACAGGGAATGGAACAGGGAATAGAACAGGGAATAGAACAGGGTAGAGAGCAAGGAATCAAGGGAACGGTTTCCATATTGAAAAATTTAGGAGTTCCATCCCGGACGATCTTAGTTGAGATTCGGGATCAGTATAATTTAAGTGAGGAAGCCGCTAAAAAATATCTGTGAGAATAAATTTTAGACAGGACTAAATCAGTGGGGGGCTTGCGCCGACGGACTGGTTTAGTCCTTTTAGTTCAGAAGTAAAGTTTCATTGCGGCAGGCGATCTAAGTCCAGGTATGCCAAGCGGGCCCGCCATACTTTCATGTGTGGTGACCCATGCACTGCCGAGCATATGGAGGATTATAATGAAAGCAATATAAGATATCGGTGATGAAGATGAAAAATTACAAGGTAGGGCAGCTGAAATCGGCTGAATATGAATTAATTGAGGAATAGCCAGGTTATGCGGAACATTAAAGGCATTAATGGAGAATATCCATTAGTGCCTTTTTTAATTCCGAGATTTCAGAAAAAAGTATGAGATAGTAAAGTATGCCAAAAAGTATACATTTTGGAAGAGTAAACCGTGATATTCAGAATGCTGATTTTATAGTGGAAAATCACTATAATTTATGATATTATTGTCTATACAAAGTTTTGCCAAAATGTATACATTATGGCACGAAGTGCCTCGGCTCCGGAGGAGTATACTTTTTTGGTCACCAGCCAACGATCAAAATTATCCGTGAGGGCAGATGGAAGACAGTCATCTGCCCCACAAGAAAGGCGGCCCCTGCCATGACCCGTAAATCCATTCAGCTCTTAAGAAACCCAATTCCATACACCGCTGCCTTTACAAGGGAACAGTTCCTCTTCTACGAGACTCGCGCCACAGCCAGACTAATTAGTGAAGGCTTGTCCGAGGAGGAGGCTGTAAACCGGATAATAGAAGAAAATTTGTTTCAGTATCCAACAGAGAAGTCCGTAAGACGGATAGCGAGGGCGTGTGTCCGCAGACTGAAAGCCATGGAGGATGAGACTTTGGTGCAGGCTCTTGCCAGTGAGCCATCTCAGACAGCGAAGCAGATCTGTCTCTACGCCATGATGAGACAATACCGTGTTGTGTGGGACTTTATGGTCACTGTCATCGGGGAGAAATACAGGCTTAGGGATATCTCTTTTGGAAAAATGGATCTGAATGTGTTTTTTATCCGTCTTCAGGAACAGGATGATAACGCTGCCTCGTGGAGCGATTCTACAGTGACTAAATTGAAACAGGTTTTGACAAAGATTCTGGTTGAAAATGGATATATTGACAGCGGCAAAGCCGGACATTTGAATCCCGTATGGCTGGATCCGATTTTGGAAAATGCCATCCGGGACAGTGGTGACCACAGGGCTTTGGCTGCGTTCAACTGCTTTTCATAGAGTAAGGGTACAGGGCAACTTGTGATATCTGGGAAAATTGTTGTTTGGGGAGGTATTAGATTTGGATAACATTAAGGAACGTCTGGATTATCTGCGGAGGCTGATCCAGGAGCCGGAATTTCTTGAGGGGAAGGGACTGAGCAATGAGGTGAATATCCGCATCTTCTGTTATGACCCGGCGGAAGAGATGACGGTGGGGCATTTTATCAGACAGATCACAGCGGATCAGTCTGTTTGCTGCCGTCTGATGGAGTGTGACCTTTACAAAATCTTTTTGTCTGTGTGTGAGGATCTGGATATTCTGGATGATATCCCGGAGATGGAGGAATCGGATGGAGGAATATTTCTGCTGGAGCAGCTTCACTCGGCCATCGGGGAAAGTGAATATATAGAAAAAATACAGTATGAGCCCCATGAGCGGGGGGATGTGCTGATGATCACCGGTGTGGGCGACGTGTTTCCGTTTATGCGGGTGCATACTCTTTTGGAGGCGCTGCAGCCCCATTTTTCCGATATGCCAATTCTTGTCATGTATCCGGGGGAGTTTGACGGATACAGATTAAAACTGTTTAACAGGCTGCAGCCAAATGATTATTACCGGGCATTTAATGTTATTTGAGGAATACCGACAAGGACTACCTGGCGACGGCGAGGGTGAGACAGGAGAGAGAGGAGGACAGCATCCATGAGGATTCGTGATATGTTTGCCGAGGACATTAACCGGCGTATCAATGGGGTTATTAAGGTTGATCAGAGTTCAGGGGATATTACCTGTCAGGAAGTAAAAGAATATGTTATCACACGGGAACTGAAGAAACATTTTATCCGTTTTTTTGATTATTACAGCGAAGCCTTTGACGCGCCTACCGCTGATGTGGGTGTCTGGATATCCGGGTTCTTTGGAAGCGGTAAATCCCATTTTTTAAAAATGTTGTCTTACATTCTGGAGAACAAAGAGATCAACGGTGTTTCTACTGTGGAGATGTTCCGGCGGAAATTTGAGGACGACCCGGCCACCTTTATGCTTATTGATAAGGCTACCAGGGGGAAGACAGAGACCATTTTGTTTAACATTGATATCGAAGGTTCTATGAATAAAGATAAGACTGCTGTGCTCCGTGTGTTCGCGAAAATGTTTTACACTCATCTCGGCTTCTACGGCGAGGATTTAAAGGTGGCCATGTTGGAACAGTATATAGAGCAGCAGGGGAAGACGGAGGAGTTTCGGAAGATCTTTGAACAGAAGAAAGGAAGGTCCTGGACAGAGCAGAGAAGGGTATTTGCCTTTAACGGAAAACCTGTCATTTCCACTCTCATGGAGGTTCTGGACATGAGCGAGGACGACGCGAAAGGCTGGTTCAGGGACAAGACCGCTGTGGAGTTCTCCATCGCCAGGCTGGTGGAGGATATCAGGGCCTATCTGGACACCAAGCCAAAAGATTTTCGTCTGCTGTTCATGATTGATGAGGTGGGGCAGTATGTGGGCACGGATACGGACATGCTTCTGAATCTACAGTCTTTGATCGAGAAGATCGGCAGTGAGTGTGGGGGAAGGGTGTGGGTGATGTGCACGGGGCAGGAGGCCATTGATGAGATCATCAAGGTGCGGGCTGATGAATTTTCCCGTATTCAGGCACGGTTTGGGACACGTTTAAGCCTTTCCTCCTCCTCCGTGGACGAGGTGATCCAGAAACGTATTCTTAAGAAAAAGCCAGAAGTCACCGGAGAGTTGGAGCGTCTGTATGGGAAAAATGATTCCGTGCTGCGGAACCTGTTCAGCTTCACGGATTCCATCTTAGACATCAAGGGGTATGGAGGGCCAAATGAATTTGCGGTAAATTATCCCTTTGTGCCATATCAATTTATCATTATGCAGAAAGTTTTCGCGGAGATCCGCAAGCACGGAAATTCAGGCAAACATCTGTCCGGCGGGGAGCGGTCCATGCTGTCTGGTTTTCAGGAGGCGGCGCAGAAGATCCAGGAACAGGATGAATACGCGCTGGTTCCATTTTTCCGGTTCTATGACACGGTACATACTTTTTTGGACAGTTCCATCCGCCGTGTGATCGAGAGGTGTCAGAAGGCCGCGGACAATGGGCTGGGGGTGGAGGCTCAGGACGTGGATGTGCTGAAGCTTCTGTATTTGATCCGATATGTGGATGACATTCCGGCAAATGTGGATAACATCGTCATTCTCATGGCTGACGATATCCGTGGGGACAGGATTACTCTCAGGGAAAAGGCGCGGAAATCCCTGGACCGACTTATGAGCCAGAACTATATCGGCAGAACCGGGGATACTTACAATTTCCTGACAGACGAGGAGCAGGACATTCAGCGTGAGATCAAAAATACGCCTGTGGACACAGCGGCTATTGTGGCCAATATAGCCCATATGATTTTCGGCGACATTTACACCACAAAAAAATACCGTTACGGCAAGTATGATTTTGCTTTTGATCAGATGGTGGACGGTGTGATGGTGGGCTCGGTTACCGGGGGAATGAGGCTGAGGTTCTTAACCGTGGCAACGGACGCTGTGGAGAAGTCGGAGCTGCGGCTGATGACCGAGTCCAAGGGGCAGGCACTGGTGGTTCTGGGGAATTTTCCTTATTATGAGTCACTGGAAAATGCCATGAAGATCCGGAAGTACGTGAAGCAGCGGAATGTGACCCAGCTTCCTAAGTCTGTCCAGGACATTATCCGGGACCGCCAGGAGGAGGCTGTGAGGTATGAGCGGGCCTCTATGGGTGAGCTGAAAAATGCGATCGAGGGGGCTGTGTACTATGTGGACGGGGAGCGTCTGGAGATAAGGAGCGGGGATGCTAAGTCAAAGATTGATCAGGCCCTGGAATACCTGGTGGCTCATGTGTACAGCCAGCTGGGATTGGTCACAAGGAATATTGAGACAGACGAGGATATCCTGGATATTTTAAATGGCGCTGAAAACAGGATTCCGGGCACAGAGCCTAACCGGGATGCCGCGGCGAAGGTGGAGGAATATCTTATTGTGCAGGACAGAAAGAAGCTGCCCACCTCCATGGCAGATGTTCAGAGCCGTTATCAGGCGGTTCCATATGGGTGGAGGGAGATTGATATCGCGGCGGTTGTGGCTCTGCTGATCTGCCAGCAGAAAGTTACCATCAAGTACGGCGGCGTCACGATCCGGCCGGACAATCCCAGGCTGCCGGACATGCTGCGGAAAAAGAGCGAGATTGGGAAGACGGGCATTTCCAAGCGCCAGGAGGTGACGGCTGTAAAGATGAAGAGGGCCAGGGAGCTGCTCCGGGAATATTTTGATGTCATGGACGTGCCGGACAACGAGGACGGGCTGGTGGCATTTATGGTGAAAAAATTTTCTGAGCAGAAGGGGCATTATGAGGAGCTGGATGGCCGCTATGCCAGCGGACGGAAGTATCCGGATCATCATAGGGTTGCCGCTGCCATGGAACTGATGGAACGTGTGCTGTCTCAGCAGAAGGACAACATCGCTCTCATCGACTGTGTTCTGAAAGAGGAAGATGCTCTTTTTGACAGCAAGGAGGATCTGCAGAATGTGGAGGGATTTTTCGGCAATCAGGTACAGATATTTGACGCCGCCGCACAGTTGGAAGAGGAGCTGCGAAATGACCTGGATTACATTTCCCATGAAGAGGAGGCTAACACTGCCCTGAATCGGATACGGCTGATCACTAAGGTGGACGGGGGTTTTGATTACAGGAAGATACCGGAATTAAATGGACTGATGGCTGTTGTGCGGCAGGGGCATGAGCGGCTGCTGGAGGAAAAGAGGAAAGAGGTTTTCGATATATTGTGCCAGTGCAGGGCGGCTGTTATTAAGGACGGGGACGGAAAGCAGAGCGCCAGGGGGATTCTGGATAAGGCGGACCGTTACTATGCCCAGAAACAGGAGGCTATAGGTGAGTGTAAGAGCCTTGCGCTGCTGGACGGTCTGGTGCCGCAGATGCTGCAGTATAAAGATGATGCCTGCGGGAATATTGAGGTCATGACGGCAGCTGCGGATTCAAGGTCCGGAGGGGTTAGCCAAGGGGTGAATCAGACAGAGGCGAAGAAGGGAACAGCATTGAAGAAGATGATCAAGCCTTATAACCGGCAGATCGTATTTCCGGCAAAATGCCTGGAGAGCGAGGAGGATATTGATGTTTATGTGGAGAAAGTCCGTGAGCAGTTAAAGCAGCTGCTGAAGGGCTGTGATGGGATACAGCTGCGGTAGGGGCGGTAATACATGGCAGGAGAAAGGGAAGGGGACTGTACGATGGATAAGGGTGCTATAAAGAAATACGCGATATGGGCTCGCAGGGAATTGATCTCCCGTGTGTCTCAGAGAGCGGCTCTGTATGACATTGCGGAAAGCGGATATGGGGACCCGGAGGCTGACAGCGTCCGGGGAAAGGTGCTGACTGGGGCTGAGAAGAGGCAGCGGAGGGCTTTGATCAGACAGATTGGGCAGAAGGGCTATGAGGAGGTCATGGAGGAGGTTGCCTATACATGGTTTAACCGGTTTTGCGCTCTTCGGTTTATGGAGGTAAATGGTTATCTGCCTACTCATGTGAGAGTATTTACTGATGATGAAAATGAGTTTAAGCCCCAGATCCTGGCGGAAGCTATCAATATGGAACTGGACGGCCTGGACATGGAGAGGGTCTATGCCCTGAAAAATGGGAATGAAAATGAAGAGTTGTTTAAGTATTTGATTATTATCCAGTGTAATGCGCTGAACAAGATATTGCCTGGTATGTTCCAGAGGATTGAGGATTATACGGAGCTTCTGTTTCCGGATAATTTGCTGCGGGAGGGCAGTGCGGCGGAGCAGATGATCGCGCTGATTCCGGAGGAGGACTGGAAAGACCAGGTGCAGATCATCGGGTGGCTGTATCAGTATTATAACAGTGAGAAAAAGGATGAGGTGTTTGCGGCTCTTAAGAAGAATGTGAAGATTACCAAGGAAAATATTCCCGCTGCTACTCAGCTGTTTACGCCGGATTGGATTGTCCGGTATATGGTGGAGAATTCGCTGGGACGGTTGTGGGTGGAGGGACACCCCAATGAGGAGTTGAAGGGGAAGTGGAAATATTATCTGGAAGAGGCAAGGCAGGAGCCGGAGGTGGAGAGGCAGCTGGCGGAGATCCGAAAGGAGTATGGGGCGCTGAATCCGGAGGATTTGAGATGTATCGATCCCTGTATGGGGAGCGGGCATATTTTGTGCTATATGTTTGATGTGCTGATGCAGATTTATCAGGCTCATGGGGTGCAGACAAGAGACGCGGTTAAGAGTATTGTGGAAAATAATCTGTTTGGGCTGGATATTGATGACCGGGCGGCGCAGTTGGCTTATTTTTCGGTGATGATGAAGGGGCGGCAGTATGACAGCCGGTTTTTTAGGAGAGGGGCGCAGCCGAATGTGTATAGCCCGAAGGGGTATGAGGAGGGCAGGGAGTATGGGGCGCTGCTGACCGTGGAGAGGCTGGAGGATATGCCGCAGGAGCCGGAGGAGTTTAGCTTGTTTGATGAGAATTATGAGGATAAGGTGAATCGGTGGCGGTTCAGGGCGGTGCTGGCTCGGAAGTATCATGTGGTTTGTACGAATCCGCCGTATATGGCGGTCAGTAATTCGAGCAGGAAATTACAGGAGTATATAAAGAAGAATTTTCCTGATAGTAAAAGTGATTTGTTTGCCTGCTTTATTGAGCACTGTGGGAGATTTGTCGGAAAGAATGGCTTTCAGGCGATGATTACCCAGCATGCATGGATGTTCCTTTCAGTTTTTGAAGGTCTTCGGAAGACTATTCAGAAATTGACAATTATTAATATGGCACATTTGGGATCTAGAGCTTTTGAAGAAATAGGAGGGGAAGTTGTACAGACTACTAGCTTTGTATTTCGCAATGTTAATTGTCCACAGTATAAGGGGATATATGTGCGGCTATTAACTGCAAATTCACAAGAAGCAAAGGAAAGAATGTATTTAATTAAAGAAAAAAGATATATTGCAAAGCAAATAGAGTTTTCTCAAATTCCTGGTATTCCAGTGGCATATTGGGCAAACAATATAATTGTGGATTCATTCAAAAATAATAGTAGTATTCGTGATGTAGCTAGACCAAGACTAGGATTTGCTACAGGTGATAATGATACTTTTATGAGGCTATGGTTTGAACCGTCTATTAGAAATATTGGATTTGCTTATAAATCTAGGGAAGAAGCAAAAGAAAGTGGCCTGAAGTGGTTTCCAACGAATAAAGGTGGATGCTATAGAAAATGGTATGGAAATATTGAATTAATAGTTGACTGGCAAGATGATGGGTATCGTATAAGAAACTTTAAAGATGCAAAAGGAAAGTTGAGATCAAGGCCACAAAATTTAAAGGAATGTTTTAGTGACGGAATTACTTGGACTGTCATATGCAATCGCAGTTCATTTAGATATTCTCCATTGGGTATGTTATATAACAATAAAGGGCCAATTTTGGGAAAACGACAATCTGAAAAAAACTATTATATATTAGGTTACTTAAATTCAAATGTATCAGAATATATTTTGCAAATGTTATCTCCGACATTAGGCTTTGAAGCAGGGTATGTGAGTAATCTGCCATATATAAACTATATAGAGAAGAATACTAAAATTAAAGATTTAGTAAAAAAATGCATAGCAATATCAAAAAAAGATTGGGATTGTTTTGAAATTTCTTGGGATTTTAAAAAACATTCGTTATTATGAGGTAAGAATATGAATGAATTTATTAGTAACATTATTATACCTGTGATTGTGGCATTTGCGACAGCAAAAATCACATTGCGTCAGGATATTAGAAAACGAATTTATGAAAAGAGAGAGGAAAATTATCTTGAATTATATAATTTATTATTGAAATTGGAAGATAATCCGTATCTTATATATAATAATGTAGAAATGGTAAATAGACTTCAAAATTTGTGGCCCAAATTAAATGTATTTGCTTCTTCAGAATTGATAGAAACTTTTAAACCTCTTTATAAAAAGATAGAAGCTATTGCAGAAGAATATTGGAATTTATTTAGTGGTCCAGATTACGAAAATAGAAAAAGTATACAAATGGAGTATGAAGATAAGACAGAACAAGATTTTGAACATGAAGAAGTATTATATCAAGAAACCCATTTATTAGATAATGAATACTTTTCCAAGAAAATTGTAGAAATTGTAAATCTAATAAAAAAAGATATGGGAACGAGGTAAAGTATGTCGTATTTAATTTCCGATAAATATGCCGCATGGAAAGCAGAGTGCAACTCCCGCTTCCTCC
>CAJUSJ010000061.1 GCA_910588865.1 uncultured Lachnospiraceae bacterium | reverse complement strand
AAAAAAGCAGCATAATCTTTCGACTTTTTTTGTCCAAAGTATTGACATAGGTCCATTAAGTCAACTTTTTACTTTATCCTCATGACCACGGTGATCGCGTCCTTCAATGTCTACGGACAGACAAGGCTGATCACACAGGGAGGGCCTGGAGAGGCCACCAAATCCGTGATCATGGTGATCAACTCCACCATACTGACCAACAACAACTTAGGGATCGGAACCGCCATGGCCATTGTCATGGGAGTGGTGATCCTCATGTGTACATTAGGACAGAACTGGCTCACAAGAGAGCGGGAAAATTTATAGGAGGACAACGGCATGATGAGTAAAAAAAGGCTGAGTACCATTGTATTGGTTTTTGTGGCATCCGTGATCGCCTACCTGTTTTTGCTTCCCTTTATCTTCATGGTGTTCACAAGCTTCAAGGAGCTGGAAGACTCCCTGACAGCCACGTCCCTATTTCCCAAGCGCTGGACCCTTCAGAACTATGTGGAATTGTTTCAGAATACAAGCAGCTCCCCTGTGACGCGGTGGCTGGCCAACACCATCCTGGTGACCGTGACAGGTACGGCCCTGAGGCTTACGGTAAGTACCACTGCCGCCTACGCCCTTTCCCGCCTGGATGTGCCGGGAAAGAAATTTATCGTAGGTGGTCTGGTGTGGGGCATGGCCATACCGGAGATCGTCACATTATTCCCCCTGTTTTATATCTTTAAACAGATCGGGATGATCAACACCTACTGGCCTTTGATTCTGCCTTCCGGATCCGGGGTAATGGTGATATACTATATTTATACATTTTTGCGGGACTTCCCCATGGAGCTGGAGGAGGCGGCATACCTGGACGGCGCATCCATTATGAAGATCCTGCGCTATATCGTGCTGCCGTCCATCCGTCCGGTGCTGGTGACCCAGGGCTTTATCACCTTCCTGGGACTGTACAATAACTTCCTGTGGTCATCCCTTGTGGTGAACCAGACCGAGATGCAGACCGTGACCCTGGGACTGGCCACCCTGACTCTTGGGGAAAATGACAACAGGCCGGGCCTGATGATGGCTGCCACCGCTGTGGCCGTGCTGCCGGTACTTCTGGTATTTTTGTTTGCCAACAAATATATTGTGAGAGGATTTACCCGTTCGGGAATTAAATAAGGGTAAAAGGTAACAAGACATGGAACATCAAAAGCTGATCGTGATTTCCGCGGACGCGATGGTGGAAGAAGATCTGGAGGAATTTCAAAACCTGCCCAATTATAAAAGGTGGCTGGAGGGAGGGAGCCGGGTCAGAAAAGTCCGGTCCATCTACCCCACGGTGACCTATGCCTGCCATACCACCATGGCCACAGGGAATCTGCCCTGGCGTCACGGGGTGGTCAGCAACTCTGACTGGAACCAGATCGGGCAGGTGAAGCTTCCGTGGAATTTTTTCCACAGCGCGGTGAAGACGGATGATATTTTCGACGCTGCCAAGAAGGCGGGGCTTTCCACCGCGGGGCTGTCCTGGCCTGTGTGCGGCTGTCATCCTGGCATTGACTATCTCATAGCGGAGTATTGGAGACAGTGGCCGGAAGATACCACTCTTGACGCCTATAAGCGGTCAGGCTCCAGCCGTGAGGTCATGGAGATCATCAAGAAGAATCTTCATATCCTGGTGGAAAAGACCCACCCTATGTGTGACGAATTTCATGTTCTCTGCGCCCGCGATATGATACGCAGGTGGAAGCCGGACCTTTTGATGATGCATCTGGCCAATTTAGATGACTACAGGCATGAGAACGGAGTGTTTCACAAGAGGGTGACGGTAGGAATCCATGAGATGGACCGCTGGCTGGGGATGATCATGGAGACCGTGGAGCGGGAGGGCCTGCTGCCGGTGACCAATTTAGTGATCACCAGCGACCACGGACAGATGGATATCAAACGGTGTGTGAATATAAATGTATTATTGGGCCGCCGAGATTTTTTGATCGCCGGAGAACAGGGCCAGCCCAAGGCATGGTCCGCCTACGGTCTCTCCAACGGCCTGTCAGCCCTTGTGTTCTTGAAAAGGCCGGATGATCCGGTGCTTTTCCGGGCGGTATACCGGTATCTGGAGGAGCTGCGGGCGGAAGGGGTTTACGGGATCGAGGAGATCCTCACCGCCAAAGAGGCAAAAGAGCGGTATGGACTGGATGGAGATTTTTCCTTTGTCCTGGAATCTGACGGATACACATCCTTTGGAACCGCCTGTGCCGGGCCTCTGGTCATAAGTCCTGACGCGCGGGATTACCGCTATGGCAGGGCGACCCACGGACATCAGCCGGAGAAAGGCCCCCAGCCCACATTTCTGGCTAAAGGTCCAGGAATCCGGGAAGGAGTGGTACTTGAGGGAGGGAGACTGGAGGACCAGGCCCCTACCTACGCGGAACTTTTGGGGATTCCTTTTCCGGAACGGGATGGAAAACCCATGTGTCAGATCTTGAGAAAATGAGGCAGCCAGACTCAGACCGCTGCCTTCCAACGAACCAGCACAAAAAAATAATGGAGGATGCGCGATGAGAAATGAATATCCTCGTCCAGAATTTGAAAGACATCAGTGGATGAGCCTGAACGGAACATGGGATTTTTATATTGGACAACAAGAGACAAAGCGCCGCGAGATTCAGGTGCCCTTTGTGTGCCAGTCCGAATTGAGCGGCATAGGAGAGCGGATCAGCCAGGACTATGTGGTGTATGAGAGGACCTTCATGGTATCAGAGGAGTGGAGAGGAAAAGTCATCCTCCTGCATTTCGGGGCCGTGGACTATGGCTGCCGGGTGTATGTGAATGGACAGTTCGCGGGAGAGCACACAGGAGGGCAAACCCCGTTTCAATGGGATATCGCCCCCTATCTGTGCTGGAAGGAGGAGCGGGTGAGGGTGGAAGTCTGGGACCCACTCACCGACGAGACCATCCCCAGAGGAAAACAGTACTGGAAGGAGAAATCGGAATTTATCTGGTATACACCCAGCACGGGGATCTGGCAGAGCGTGTGGCTGGAGCCTGTGGGCAGGACCCGGTTCGACAGGATCTGGTTTACGCCGGATATTGATGAGGGAATCGTGACCGTGGACTACATGTTGGCGGAAGGCAGTAAGCTGCCCTGTGAGGTGGAGCTGGAGATTACCCTGGACCCGGACATGGTGTACCAGGGAACCATGGAGTGCCTTGAGAGGAGAAATACCATTGCCATCGACGTGTTCCAGAAAAAGGCTCTCGCGGGAGCGTTCCATTTTACGGGAAATTACTGGTCCCCGGAGAATCCGGTGCTGTATCAGGTTACGGCCAGACTTCGGGATGGGACGGAGATCCTGGATGAAGTGAAAACCTATTTCGGTATGAGGAAGATCCATATTGAGGAGGGGAGGATCTATTTAAACAACCAGCCCTACTATCAGAAGCTGGTGCTGGATCAGGGGTACTGGAAGGAAAGCCTGGTGACGGCCCCTTCTGATGAGGCTTATGTGAAGGATATCCAGATGGCCAAGGCTATGGGATTTAACGGGTGCAGGAAGCACGAGAAGGTGGAAGATCCCAGATTCCTGTACTGGGCGGACCGGTTGGGATTCCTGGTGTGGGAGGCCATGAGCAGCTTCTGGTTCTACACCCCGGAAGGCGCGGAGGCTTTTGCCAGAGAGTGGATCGACGTGATCCGCCGGGATTACAACCACCCGTCCATTGTGGTGTGGGGTATGCTCAACGAGAGTTGGGGCGTCCAGCGGATCTACAGCAATTCCCTTCAGCAGAGCTATGCCCGCTCCCTCTATCATCTGGCCCACAGCCTTGATCCTGCCAGGCTTGTGATCTCCAACGACGGTTGGGAGATGGTGGACACGGATATCTGCGCGGTTCACAGCTATAAGCATGGGGAAAAGGACGACGTGAGGCAGCAGGAAATTTTCAGGGAAAGCCTGAAGAGCGTATCAGGCCTGCCCCGGATCGTGGAAAAGCTTCCCTTTGCCAGGGGGTATGAATATGAAGGCCAGCCTGTGGTCCTGACGGAATTCGGCGGCATCTCCATTGCCAGCAAAAACGAAGACGACGGCAGCTGGGGGTACACCAGTGTGAGCCAGGAAGAGTTCCTTGAGGAGTATGCCAGGGTCCTGGACGCGGTCTATGAATCGGATCTGATTCAGGGCTATTGTTATACACAGCTTACGGACGTGGAGCAGGAGATGAACGGCCTGCTGGACTATGAGCACAAATACAAGTTTGACCCAGCGCGGATCAAGCAGATCAATGATAAGAAAGGATAAGAAGAAAAATGCCAGAGCTGTCAGAGATGACGGAATCTGGCTTTTTTGATGTAGACGGGGCGGAGAGGAATCTGGCCGCTAATGCGGCCCCGCCTGAACAGTGAGCTTTTTTGGTTACTGTTCAGGTAGGTCTGCGCGTTTGCCGCGCTGACTGTGTGATAAACTGGGCCAGAGAGCAAAAATCCCATCGCCGCAGGCGATTTTCATGGATTTTTGCCAGTTGCTGTGAACGTATGTGAACAGTAACCTTTTTTGCATAAAATATCTGGAAAATGGAAATTTATGCGAGACTATTGGACAAAAGTGTGGTAAAATCTTGAGAGAAAGCAACGTGATATGACGGAGGAAAGAACATTATGTATCTTATTAAAAACGCGAAAGTTTATGCCCCGGAGGATTTGGGAGACATGGATGTGCTGACAGGAGGCGGACAGATCCTGAAAATGGGAAAGGATCTTCCGGCAGAGACAGCCTATGGCGTGGAGGTGATCGACGGCACAGGAAAGGTACTGATGCCCGGACTTATTGACGCCCATGTGCACATCCTTGGCGGGGGAGGAGAAGGCGGTGCCAGGACCAGAACCCCGGAGCTGGCGCTGTCGGATGTGGTAAGCGGCGGGGTGACTACGGTGGTGGGCTGTCTGGGAACGGACGGCTGTACCAGGACCATGGAAAATCTTCTGGCCAAGGCAAAAGGCCTGGAGGAGGAAGGGATCACCACCTACGTGTATACTGGTTCCTATCAGGTTCCGGCGCGGACCCTCACGGGAAGTATTATGGACGACATTATCCTTCTTGAGAAGGTGGTGGGCACAGGGGAGATCGCCATATCGGATCACCGCTCCTCCCAGCCTAAAAAGAAGGAGTTTGCCAGGATCGTGGCAGACACCAGGGTGGGCGGCATCCTGTCAGGCAAGGCGGGACTTGTGAATATCCATATGGGAGACGGGGAGAATCGGTTAAAATTCCTCCGCTATGTTGTGAAAAAGACGGAGATCCCCCCTTCCAACATGCTTCCTACCCACATCAACCGGAGCAGGGAGCTGATGGAGGATGGCATCGACTACGCGAAGAGCCTGGGCGGGTACATTGACCTGACCACCAGCTCGGATCCGGATCACCTGGATCCTGATGAGGTCAAGGCCAGCAGGGGCCTTAAGATGGCCCTGGAGGCGGGAGTGTCCTCGGACCATGTGACGTTTTCCTCTGACGGCCAGGGAAGTCTTCCCGTGTTTGACGCTCAGGGCCAGTTCGCGGGTCTTGGAGTGGGAAAGGTGTGTTCCCTTTACCGGGAGATGAGAGACTCGGTGCTGACAGAGGGGATATGCCTGACCCATGCCCTAAAGGCAGTGACCCAGAATCCGGCGGCCCTTTTAAAGCTTCCGAGGAAAGGCCGGATCCTGGAAGGCGCTGACGCAGACCTGGTGCTGGCGGATGCCGGGACTCTTGTCATTGACACGGTTCTGGCAAAAGGAAAGGTGATGGTGAGACATGGGCAGGTTCTGGTAAAGGGAACCTTTGAAAGCTGACAGAAAAAAGGAGAAGAGGTAAGATACCATGGAGAAAAAGAAACGATCATTTCAGATGCCCCACACATTTATCATTATTTTCGGGGTTATCCTGTTTGCCGCTGTACTGACCATGTTTATCCCCCTGGGGCAGTATGACACAAAAGAGATCACCTACATGCAGAATGGTTCCGAGAGGACCAGGACGGTTCTGGATCCTGACAGCTTCCGGTATGTGCTTGACGACAACGGCAACAAAGTGACCAAGATCGCTCCTCTGTTTGGAACCGAGGATTTCGGCGGACAGGGAATCTTAAACTATGTGTTTGAGGGCATGACTGTGGGCGACAAAAACGGCACCGCCGTGGGGATCATCGCGTTTATTCTGGTGGTGGGCGGCGCTTTCGGCATCGTAATCCGGACCGGGGCGGTGGAAAGCGGCATCATGCGGGTTATCGCGGTGACCAATGGGAAGGAGATCCTGCTGATCCCGATTCTGGTGGTCCTGTTCTCGCTGGGAGGGGCCGTGTTCGGCATGGGGGAGGAGGCCATCCCCTTTGTGATGATCCTGGTGCCCATGTTCATCGCCCTGGGCTATGACGCGGTTGTGGGGATTATGTGTTCCTATGTATCCACCCAGATCGGTTTCGGGTCTTCCTGGCAGAACCCCTTCAGCCTCGCGGTGGCCCAGGGAATCTCCGGCCTTCCGGTGATGTCCGGTGCCTGGTTCCGCATCCCTATGTGGATTTTCTTTACAGGGCTGACCATTGTGTTCACCATGCGGTACGCGGTGAAGATCAAGAAGAATCCGGAAAGCTCCGTGGCCTACCAGTCAGATGAGGCCTACCGGAAGGAATTTTCCAAAAAGGGAAATGAACTGCCGCCCTTTACCCTGGGTCACAAGCTGGTGCTTCTGACGATTGCCGCCTGTATGGCGTGGACCATCTGGGGCGTGGTCAGCGAGGGGTACTATATTCCGGAGATTGCCTCCCAGTTCTTCGTCATGGGCCTGGTGGCAGGCATCCTCGGAGTGGCGTTCCACTTAAACGACATGAAGCTCAATGATATCGCGACCTCCTTTGAGCGGGGGGCGGCGGACCTGCTGGGAGCGGCCATGTGTGTCGGTATGGCCCAGGGAATCATCATTATCCTGGGCGGTACCAGCGCCACAGACGGAACCGTGCTCAATACCATCCTTCACGGAATCAGCCAGGGTATGCAGGGCTTCCCGGCAGTGGTCTCCGCGTGGCTGATGTATGTGTTCCAGTCCGTGTTCAACTTCTTCGTGGTGTCCGGCTCCGGCCAGGCGGCTCTCACCATGCCGGTTATGGCGCCTCTGGCGGACCTTGTGGGAGTGGAGCGCCAGGTGGCCGTGGTGGCGTTCCAGCTTGGGGATGCGTTCACCAACTTTATTGTCCCCACTTCCGGGTGCCTTCTTGGAGCCCTGGCGGCCGCGAAGCTGGATTGGGGCAAATGGGCAAAATTCCAGATCAAGTTCCAGGCAGTGCTGATCACATGCGCTACCGTGACCGTGATTTTGGCGGTGGTTCTTGGATTGTCATAATTTATTTGGCGGATACAGACGACGCGGTCGGTATCCGCTTTTAAGGTATTTTCTTTTTCCATAATCCTCTCCCCCCTCTGGCGTTTTTTCTATATTTATCATACTATTTTGGACTTTTGGGAAAATAAGATTGACATTTGGGGGCAAAGTGATAATATAAACATATGAATAATTGTTCATATTAAGGAAAGGATGAGAGCCCATGACAGAGCATGAGAGGATCGAGAGGGAAGTACAGGAAGGCGTCTGTGAGTTTATGCATGTTCACCAGGAGATCGTGGACAGTGTGGAAAAGGCGCTGCCGGATGAGCAGCAGCTTCTGGATCTGTCGGAATTTTTTAAGGTGTTTGGCGATTCTACCAGGATCAAGATCCTGTATGTGCTGAGCCAGTCAGAGATGTGTGTCTGCGATATCGCCACACTGCTGCAGATGGGACAGTCCGCTATCTCCCATCAGCTTCGGGTGCTGAAACAGATGAGGCTGGTAAAGTTTCGGAGAGATGGAAAGACGGTATTTTACTCCTTATCCGATGACCACATTCAGACCATCCTGGCTCAGGGCATGGAGCATATCAGCGAATAGAGGCAGGGAAAAGAGAGGTAAAGATTATGACTAAGAAACAGAAAAAGATGATCATCCGCCTGAGCGTAAGCGCTGTGTTCCTTATAGGCGGAGTGTTGACAGAGGGAACCCATCCCGCGGACTGGGTATTGTTTCTTGTATCCTACCTGGCGGCGGGATATGATATCCCGCTGAAAGCTTTGAGAAATATCCGCAACGGACAGGTATTTGACGAGAATTTTCTCATGACAGTGGCCACCTTCGGGGCCATCGGGGTGGGAGAGCTGGAAGAGGCTGTGGCGGTGATGCTGTTTTATCAGGTGGGAGAGCTGTTCAGCGACTATGCGGTGAACCGTTCCAGAAGGTCTATCGCCAACTTAATGGACATCAACCCGGACTATGCCAATGTGATCCGGGATGGCTGTGAGGAGCAGGTAGAGCCTGACGAGGTGGAGATCGGGGAAGTGATCCTGGTGAAGCCAGGGGAGAAGGTGCCTCTGGACGGAGTGGTGATAAAGGGAAGCTCCAGCCTGGACACCAAGGCCCTGACGGGGGAGAGCATCCCCGCGGAGGTGGCGGAGGGAGAGCCGGTTGTCAGCGGCTCCATTAATTTAAACGGGGTTCTGGAGATCCAGGTCACAAAGCTTTTTGACGATTCCACAGTAGCGAAGATTCTGGAACTGGTGGAAAATGCCAGCTCCAGAAAGGCGAAGGCTGAGAATTTTATCACCCGGTTTGCCAGGGTGTACACCCCCATTGTGGTGGTGCTGGCATTGCTTCTGGCGCTGGTTCCGCCGGTGATCCTGGGACAGTCGTGGACGGTGTGGCTGTACCGGGCCTGCAGCTTCCTGGTGGTGTCCTGTCCCTGCGCCCTGGTGATCTCCGTTCCTTTAAGCTTCTTCGGAGGCCTGGGAGCGGCTTCCAAGCGGGGAATCCTGATGAAGGGCAGCAACTATTTAGAGGCCATGGGTAACTTGGATACAGTGGTGTTTGACAAGACCGGAACCTTGACCACGGGAAAATTCCAGGTGACAGAGGTGAAACCAGAGGGAACATTAAGCCCGGATAAACTGCTGGAGCTGGCGGCCTGGGGGGAATATCACTCCAATCATCCCATTGCGCTGTCGGTAAAAGAGGCATATGAGAAGGAAAGTAAAGGAAGAGAGCTGAAAGGCGACAGGATTTTATCAGTGGAGGAGATCGCCGGACACGGGATGCATGTGAGCCTTAAGGAGCCGGGAGAGGGCGGCCCGGAAGGCCTGGTGAGAGACCTGTACATTGGCAATGAGAAACTGATGGAGCGTCAGGGGATCTCTGGTTTCCCCAAAAGCCAGGTCCTTGGGACCACCCTCTACGCGGCAGATCAAACCGGATTTTTAGGTACCATCGTTATTGAGGATACGGTAAGAGAGAATGTCCCCGGGGCTTTAAAAGGACTGCGCGCGTCAGGGGTCAGGAACCTGGTGATGCTGACAGGAGACAGGGAAACGGTGGGAAAGGCAGTGGGACAAAAGCTGGGGCTTGACAAAGTCTACGGAGGTCTTCTACCAGGTGACAAGGTGGGGAAGGTGGAGGAGCTTCTGGGCCAGAGACCAGCGGGCAAAACCCTGGCTTTCGTGGGAGATGGAATCAACGACGCCCCGGTGTTGGCCAGGGCGGATGTGGGGATCGCCATGGGCGGCATCGGGTCAGACGCGGCGGTGGAGGCGGCGGATGTGGTGATCATGAACGACGAGCCGTCCAAGATCGTGGATGGGATCCAGATCGCCAGAAAGACGGTTGGGATCGTCCGGCAGAATATCGTGTTCGCTATTGGAGTGAAAGTGCTGGTGCTGGTGCTGGTGGCCCTTGGCATGGCTTCCATGTGGGCCGCGGTGTTCGGGGATGTGGGAGTGTCGGTGCTGGCTATCCTCAACGCGGCCAGAGCGCTGAATTAGGTTGCTGTTCACACCATGACGGATCCTCCCGCTGATCCGTCATGGTCCAATACCGTTATGGGGGCAATTTTGGTGTTGTGCTTTTTGCTCTAATAGGATAAAATAAAGAAAACGATTTATCGTATCGCGGATTGTGAGGTGGGCAATGAAGATAAGGGAACTCGAGCTGCGGAATTTCAGAGGAATCAAATACCTGAAGTTAGATTTTAACGAAAAAAGTACAGTGCTTTTTGGAATAAACGGTGTGGGAAAATCTTCAGTTCTGCGTTCTGTTGACCTTTTATACGCAAATATAATTGGAAAACTCTTAAATAGATCGAGAAAGCTGGCGGAGCTGAGTGAAGAAGATATATTTTATGGTATGTCAAAAGCTTCTATTAAAGCGATTTTTCGATTTCCATCAGGAGAGGAATTTGAGTATTTCCGATATATCAGTAAACTAAGTGGGAAAAGGCAGTCGGCAAGTTTGAATAAACTTATCTCTTATTTTGAGGAGCAGTATATTACAAAAAAATACGAAGACAGTGATGGAAATTTGATTATTCCAGAAGATAAAAAAAACATGCCAATTTTTGTGAATTATGGAGTTAATCGTCTTGTTGTGGATATTCCATTAGAAACCACAAAACAGACAGAATACATGAAACTCAGCGCTTTTGACAAAGCTATTGAAAGCAGGATCGACTTTAACGCGTTGTTTGAATGGTTTCGTATGAGGGAGGATCTGGAGAACCAGGAAAAGGTTCGTCTGAACATACAGCACGAAGATCGGGACCTGAAAGCAGTCAGAACAGCGATGCTCGCGATGTTAGATGGGTTTGAGCATATTCATGTGGAACGTCAGCCCTTGAGGATGCTGATTGAAAAGGAAGGAATAACCCTGAGCTTAAATCAGCTGTCTGACGGTGAGAAATGTACATTGGCATTGTTCGGGGATCTGGCCAGAAGGATGGCCATCGCCAATCCGGTATTGGAGGATCCATTGAAAGGCAGCGGTGTTGTCCTGATAGATGAACTGGAACTTCATATGCATACACAATGGCAGAGAAAAGTTCTTGGAGCTCTCCAAAAGACATTTCCCAATATTCAGTTTATTATTACAACGCATTCTCCCCAGATATTGGGAGAAGTGAATCAGGTTTACCAGATCATCTCCCTGAAAAAACAAGAGGGGAGAGTTGAACTGTGTTCTTATCAGTCTTTGTACGGTTGGGATTCCAACGCGATTTTAGAGGAGGCCATGGATACAGATTCTCTGACAGAGGAGGTAAAGGGTCTTATCAGACAGATGTTTGACGCTCTGAAAAATAAGGAGTATGAATCGGCCGAGCGGTCAGCGGATCGAATTGATGAGATCACAAGAGGACGAAATACCAGTACAGCGAAAGTTCGGGTATTGATACACAGGGGACGAAGAAATGATAGAGATCAAAAAGAATGATCCTCCCACATGGTTTGAGCGATGGAAAGAGGATTTTGCCGCTGGGGCAGGAAAAAGAGCGACTTATAAAAATATGCTTGCTTCCTGTGAGGGGAGTGTAATGGAGACAGGGGAAGATCATTGTGGACATCAAAAAAATGATTGGTTCTCTGATAAGATGGTGAATCCTTCAACACCCGAGATCAAAGGTATGTTTCGATATGGGGCAGATGGCTGGGTTTATCCAGGAGGGAAGGATGAAACGCGGGCAGCGGCGAAAGAGATGATAGATCATTTAGGTTTGAACAGCTATCATCTGGTTCGAAATCGGGAAGAGGCCATAGAAGCCAGCGGCATTTTTGACGAGGAATATTCGGAGGAGGAGATTCAGGATATCATTGATTACTATCTGAATATGGATAATGGAAAGTATGTTCCATACTGCGGGGCGATCGCGGATATATGGAAAAGACAAGGGATAAATAATTAGGAATTTCCTTGTGAAATTCTGATCCAGCATATATAATAGAAGTGAGAAATACCGATACAACAGGACAACACGGAGGAAATATTGTTATGGACACAATTGCAAACCAGCTCCCTGTCCAGGACAGGGAGTTGACTGTCGCCGTAGCCGGAACTGGTTATGTAGGGTTATCCTTAGCGGTGCTTTTGTCCCAGCATCACAAAGTCTACGCGGTGGACATTGTGCCGGAGAAGGTGGACAAGATCAATGCCAGGATCTCCCCCATACAGGATGCTGAGATTGAGGAGTATCTGGCGGAGAAATCCTTAGATCTCACCGCTACCCTGGATGGGGAGGCTGCCTACAGGCAGGCGGATTACGTGATTATCGCGGCCCCCACCAACTATGACAGCAGAAAGAACTTTTTTGACACTTCAGCGGTGGAGAAGGTGATCGAACTGGTGATGGCCTCCAACCCGGAGGCGGTGATGGTGATCAAGTCCACTGTGCCGGTAGGCTATACAGAGTCGGTGAGGAAGAAGTATCATACGTCTAAAATCTTGTTCAGCCCGGAATTTTTAAGGGAATCCAGGGCATTGTACGATAACCTTTATCCCAGCAGGATCATTGTGGGGGTGGATGAGAAGGATGAAAGCCTTTTACAGGCAGCCCGCGGCTTTGCCGGACTTCTCCAGGAAGGGGCTTTGAAGAAACCTGTGGACACGCTGTTTATGGGGTTCACGGAGGCAGAGGCGGTGAAGCTGTTCGCGAACACTTATCTGGCTCTCCGGGTTTCCTATTTTAATGAGCTGGACACCTACGCGGAGATGAAAGGTCTGGATACCAGGTCCATTATCCAGGGGGTCTGTTTAGATCCCAGGATCGGTTCCCACTACAACAACCCATCCTTTGGATACGGAGGCTACTGTCTGCCCAAGGATACAAAGCAGCTTCTGGCTAATTACTCGGATGTGCCGGAGAATCTTATTGAGGCCATTGTAGAGAGCAACCGGACCAGGAAGGATTTTATCGCCGACAGGGTGCTGACCATGGCGGGTTACTATGACTATTACAACCGCAATGCCTACGACATGGCCAAGGAGCGGACATGCGTGGTGGGGGTCTACCGCCTTACCATGAAGAGCAATTCCGACAATTTCCGCCAGTCCTCCATCCAGGGGGTTATGAAGAGGATCAAGGCCAAGGGCGCGGTGGTAGTGGTTCATGAGCCGACTTTGGAGGATGGCAGCACATTTTTCGGAAGCCAGGTGGTCAATGACCTGGAGAAATTTAAGTCCATGTGTCAGTGTGTTATCGCGAACCGGTACGACAGCGCTCTGGACGATATAAGCGAGAAGGTTTATACCAGGGATTTGTTCAGGAGAGATTGACAGACAGGATTTTGTTGGGGGTGATGAGCTTTCCGGGTACCCCATGCCCTGTTTTCGGTGCCGCCGCGAATGAAATACCGTACATTAGACAACATATCGACATCAGGCCGAGAGATCGGCAGTTACAGCGAAAAGAGGATGATTATGCCCGTATACCGTTTAAGACAGAATGAAATCAGTTTTCCGACCCCAACCCTTGCCAGGGACGACGGTCTTCTGGCTGTAGGCGGGGATCTCAGCGTGGACCGGCTTCTGCTGGCCTACACCCACGGCATTTTTCCCTGGTACAATCCAGGAGAAGAGATCCTGTGGTGGTGTCCCAAGGAGCGGTTTCTCATCTTTCCAGGGGAGATCCATATATCCCGCTCTATGAAAAAGCATATCCGGAAACACGAATTTAAGATTTACTTAAACCGGGATTTTCAGGATACCATGCACCACTGCCGGATGAAAAGGGAGTTTGAAGAGGGGACATGGATCAGTGATGAGATGGAGGAGGCTTTTCTGGAACTGCACAGGGAAGGGTACGCCGTCAGCGTGGAGGTATATGAGGAAGGAGATTTGGCCGGAGGTCTTTACGGCGTGGCCATAGGAAGGTGTTTTTTTGGGGAAAGCATGTTTTCGGAGAAGAAGAACGGCTCTAAGGTGGCGTTGATCGCGTTCTCCCGTTTCCTGGAACAGAGAGGGTTTCTCTTTATTGACTGTCAGTTCCACACAGACCATCTGGAGAACATGGGAGGGCAGTATGTGTCCTGGGAGACCTTTGAGAGCCTTTTGCGGGAAGGAATTCACGTTTCCTGTTGACAAAATTCCAGCTTGCTGTTATATTTTACACGTAGACGAGGACGTTATAAGGCAGTCATTGGGGACAATGGCTCTTGTAATGTCCTCTTTTATCATATATTATAGCATTGAGAAGGAGAATGTAAGATGGGAAGATACACCAAGGAAGATATTATTCGTCTGGTGGAAGATGAAGACGTGGAATTTATCAGGCTTCAGTTTACCGATATCTTCGGGATGCTGAAAAATGTGGCCATCACCTCGGGGCAGCTTGAGAAAGCCCTGGATAACCGCTGCATGTTTGACGGCTCCGCCATCGAGGGGTTTGTCAGGATGGAGGAAACTGATATGTACCTGTATCCGGACCTGGATACATTTGAGATATTTCCCTGGAGGCCTCAGCAGGGCAAGGTGGCGAGGCTGATCTGTGATGTCTACTGTCCTGACGGAAGCCCTTTTGAAGGCGACCCAAGGTATGTGCTGAAGAAAGTGCTGAGAGAGGCCGAGTCCATGGGATACCGGTTCAACGTGGGACCGGAGTGTGAGTTTTTCCTGTTTCACACAGACGAGCAGGGGCGGCCCACCACCGCCACCCACGAGATGGCGGGATATTTTGATGTGGGGCCCATTGATCTGGCGGAGAATGTGCGCAGAGATATTGTGCTGAATCTGGAGGACATGGGGTTTGACATTGAGTCCTCCCACCATGAGATCGCGCCGGCCCAGCACGAAGTGGATTTCCTCTACGAGTCAGGGCTTAAGGCCGCGGACAATATCCTGACCTTTAAGATGGCAGTGAAGACCATTGCCAAGCGCCACGGTCTCCACGCCACCTTTATGCCGAAGCCCAAGGCAGGAGTTAACGGGTCAGGCATGCACATCAACATGTCACTGGAGGATTTGTCAGGAAAGAATCTGTTTGCCGACGACTCCGACGAGAGGGGATTAAGCAAACTGGCCTACCAGTTTCTGGCAGGGATCCTGTACCATATAAAATCCATGACCATATTGACCAATCCCCTGGTCAATTCTTACAAGCGTCTGATTCCGGGATATGACGCTCCCACCAACATCGCCTGGTCCACGGCATCCAACAGGGGACAGCTGATCCGGCTTCCGTCTTCCAGGGGGAGTAATACCAGGATTGAGCTGAGAAGCCCGGATTCGGCTATGAATCCCTATCTGGCCCTGGCGGCGTGCCTGGCCGCGGGTCTGGACGGCATCAAGAAAGAGATGACCCCCCCGGAGCCTATCAGCCGGAACGTGTCAGCCATGACAGAGGAGGAGATCAAAAACCTGGGGATCAGCCGTCTTCCGGAGACCCTGGGGGATGCCATTGAAGAATTCGAAAATGACCCATTTCTCCGGCAGGTTCTGGGAAAACATATTTATACCAAGTATCTGGCAGCCAAGAAAGAGGAGTGGGATGAGTTCCGGTCCCAGGTAACTGACTGGGAGATCGGGCAGTATCTGTACAAATATTGAGCAAATGGATTTTTGCGGGATATGTATTTACCTGGAGGTGAGGTGTGTGACCAACATCATCGTGGCGTTTTCCAAACAGGAAGACGCGAAGAGCATCAAGAATATCCTTATGCGCGGCGGCTTTCAGGTAGTGGCGGTCTGTACCTCCGGGGCTCAGGCGCTCAACAGCATGGAGGACCTAAACGGCGGAATCATCGTCAGCGGATATCGGTTTGAGGATATGCTGTATCAAAGCATTTGTGACTACATGCCCAGAGGATTCGAGATGCTTTTGGTGGCGTCCCCCAACCGTTTCGGAGGGGAGATGCCCCGAAATATCATGTCTTTGCCCATGCCTTTAAAGGTGTGTGACCTGGTGAACACGGTTGAGATGATGTGTCAGGATCAGATCCGTAAAAAGCGAAAGGCCCGCCAGCAGCCCGCCAGGCGCAGTGACGAGGACACCCAGGTGATCACAAAGGCCAAGGAACTGCTTATGGACCGCAATGGGATGACAGAGGCGGAAGCCCACCGCTATATCCAGAAGTGCAGTATGGACAACGGCACCAACATGGTTGAGACAGCCCAGATGGTGATCAGCCTTAACATATAACGGAGGACAAGAAGAGATGAGATTTACAAAGATGCAGGGGGCAGGAAATGATTACGTGTATGTCAACTGCTTTGAGGAGACCGTGGAGGATCCGGCGGCAGCGGCGGTGGCTGTGAGCCACAGGCATTATGGAGTAGGCTCTGACGGGCTGGTGCTGATCTGCCCTTCCGATGCCGCGGATGTGAAGATGAGGATGTTCAATGCCGACGGTTCCGAGGGGATTATGTGCGGAAACGCCATCCGATGCGTGGGAAAGTACGCCTGGGATCACGGCCTCGTGTCCAGTACCAGGATCACGGTGGAGACCTTGGGAGGGATCAAGACGCTGGACATGGAGACGGAAGACGGAAAGGTGATCAGGGCTTGTGTGGATATGGGGATACCAAAAGTCGTCTCTGAGGTGCCGGAACCTATTACGGTTCTGGGGGAAGAGAAGGAGTTTGTGGGCATCTCTGTTGGAAATCCTCACGCGGTATATTTTTGCCAGGACATTGATTCCCTGGACTTGGAGAAAATAGGTCCATCCTACGAAAACCACAGCCGTTTTCCCGGACGTGTGAATTCGGAGTTTGTCCAGGTAATAGACAGGGACCATATCCGCATGAGGGTGTGGGAGAGAGGCAGCGGTGAGACCTGGGCCTGCGGAACTGGCGCCACGGCCAGCGCGGTGGCCTCCATGCTCAGAGGATATACACAAGACCAGGTGACGGTTTCCCTCAAAGGCGGGGATCTGGTGATCACATGGGACCGGGAATCAGGCCATGCGTTCATGGCAGGCCCTGCTGTTGAGGTATTTTCAGGAGAGATCCATATTTAAGGAGTGAGAGAAATGTTTCAGGTGAATGAAAATTATTTGAAGCTGCCGGGAAGCTACCTTTTTTCCGCTATCGGAAAAAAGGTCAGCGTCTATTCCCAGGCAAATCCAGATAAAAAGGTGATCCGCCTTGGGATCGGAGATGTGACCCAGCCTTTGGCGCCGGCCATCATAGAGGCCATGCACCAGGCAGTGGACGAGATGGGAAAGGCGGAGACCTTCCGGGGCTATGGGCCGGATCTGGGGTACGGATTTTTGAGGGAGGAGATCGCGAAAAAGGATTATCAGGACAGGGGCTGCCAGATCGACAGCGATGAGATCTTTGTGTCAGATGGGGCTAAAAGCGACTGCGGGAACATTCAGGAGATCTTTTCCCAGGACAGCCGGGTCGCGGTCTGCGACCCAGTGTATCCGGTGTATGTGGATTCCAACGTCATGGCGGGGAGGACAGGAGATTACGATGAAAAGGCCGGTGTGTGGAGCAAGGTGATCTACATGCCCTGTACGGCGGAGAATCATTTTGTCCCAAAGCCGCCAAAAGAGGAGAGGCCGGACCTGATCTATCTTTGCAATCCCAACAATCCAACAGGAACCACCCTTAACCGGGACCAGCTGAAGGTGTGGGTGGACTATGCCAGACAAGTGGGGGCGGTGATTTTGTATGATGGGGCTTATGAGGCCTATATTTCGGACAGCGACGTGCCTCACAGCATCTACGAGATTCCGGGAGCCAGGTCCTGCGCCATTGAGTTTCGGTCCTTTTCCAAGAACGCGGGATTTACGGGGGTCCGCCTGGGATTTACGGTGATTCCTAAAGATCTTAAGTGCGGCCGGGTGTCGGTTCACGGGCTCTGGGCCAGACGCCATGGCACTAAGTTCAACGGCGCGCCCTATATCGTGCAGAAGGCGGCCATGGCCGTTTACTCGGAACAGGGAAGGGCCCAGCTAAAGGAGCAGGTGGCCTATTACATGAACAACGCCAAAGTTATCCGCGACGGCCTGGAGAGCGGGGGATATCAGGTGTACGGGGGAGTGAACGCTCCCTATATCTGGCTGAAGACGCCAGATGGCATGAGTTCGTGGGATTTCTTTGACTGGCTGCTGGAACGGGCCAATGTGGTGGGTACTCCGGGAAGCGGATTCGGCCCCAGCGGAGAAGGGTATTTTCGGCTGACGGCATTCGGCACATATGAGAACACGGTGGAGGCCATAGAGCGGATCAAAGGCCTGAGGAGACCATAGGGAGGAGAATAGGGAAATGGATGATATTGACAGGAAGATACTGAAGATCCTGCAGGACAATGCCAGGACATCATTGAAAACCATCGCGGAGAAGACCTACTTGTCCTCGCCGGCAGTGTCCGCCAGGATCGAGAAGCTGGAAAAGGACGGGATCATTGCCGGCTATCACGCCATGGTGGACCCCATGAAGCTGGGGTATCACATCATTGCGTTTATTAATCTGGATGTGGTTCCGGAGGACAAGCCAAAGTTCTACACTTACGCGGCGGAAATGCCCAATGTGCTGGAATGCAACTGCGTTACAGGTGAGTACTCCATGCTGATGAAAGTGGCGTTCCAGAGCACCATGGAGCTGGATATCTTTATTGGCCAGCTGCAGAAATTCGGAAAGACCAGCACCCAGATCGTGTTCTCCACCCATGTGGGTCCAAGGGGAGTGGATGTGGAGAGCGACGGGCTGGCGTGAAGCGGCCAGGGTGTCTGTTGTCAGGAAAAGCGGGGAAGAGTCCGGGATTGCCGCGATTACAAGCCAGGACATAAAAATGCCGCCGGTACAGGAAGAAAGCCTGGAACGGCGGTATTTTCTATGTCTTTGTTACGGTTTGTCCTCCGGGGACGGACAAGAGGCAATGCCCAGGAGACCTGGGATCTCTCTCAGGCTGTGGATCTCCATGTGAGCTAAGGAGCGGTCAAAACCAAACCGGTCGTCTATAAGGGCCGCGATGGTCATGCCGGCCCTATAGGCCGCGGTGATGCCCAAGGTGGAATCCTCAATCACCAGACATTGCCCGGGGCTTACCTTAAGCTGGGCGGCTGTGTAGTTGTAGATCTCCGGGTTTGGCTTGCTCTGCTTAAACTGGCTTCCGCTGACAATGGGGTCAAAATAGCGGGTGATCTGATTTTCCCTGAGGACCCGGGTAATGATGTCCATCTGGGTGGAGGAGGCCAGGGCCAGGAGATATCCCCGGTCTTTGAGGAGCTTTAGGACTTCTGCCGCCTCGGGGCGGAAGATGGCCCGGTAATCCATCTGGGAAAACACGTCAACGGAGGCCCTGTACTCGTCCCTCAATTCCTGCCAGGTCTGGCCGTTCCCCACTGCCTGGGCAAAAACCATCCAGGCATCTTCTTTGGAAGCGCCTACCATGCCATAGAGCTGGTCAATGGTGACAGACGGGTTTTTGGTCCGGGCAAAGGCCAGATCATACTGGAGATAGCACATCTCGCTGTCAATAAGAACTCCATCCATGTCAAAGATAACGGCTTTTATGTTTGTCATAGATAACCTCTCATGTTCAGGTAGTGGCGGATCAGGGCAACCGCGTCCTCGCTCCCCAAGGTGGCGGTGTTGATGGTCAGGTCGTAATTTCCCGGATTCTCCCAGTCCCGGCCAGTGTAGTAGCGGTAATAGTCCCGCCGCTCCTTGTCCACCCGCTTAATATTTTTAGGGACATCGGCAGGGTCATAGTACTTGAGAGAAGTGACCCGGTTGATCCGGTGGTCCAAGTCAGCGTGGAGGAAAACCCGGACCAGGTTTAGATTGTCCGTGCCTTCAAGGACATAGTCAGCGCAGCGGCCGATAATGACGCAGGATTCCTCCGCGGCCAGCTTGCGGATAACCGCGGACTGAAAACGGAACAGGTTGTCCGAGGAAATCAAATCCGAGCCAAAGGAGGGCTGGGTCAGCTCTGGCTTTAAGGTATTGATAATACGGTAGAGGAGACGGTCCCCCGCTTTTTCGTCAGCTAAGTGGAAGTAGCTCTCCTTCAGGCCGCTCTCCCGGGAATTCATGCGGAGAATGTCCTTGTCGTAAAAGGGGAGGGAGAGGGACTTGGAGAGCCGCTGTCCGATCTCACGGCCGCCGCTGCCGTACTGGCGGCCGATGGTGATGATCAGATGGTTGTCAGAACTGGTCATGGTATGGATACCTCCTTTTGTATGGGTCAGAGGGCGAGCAGGGGGAAGGGCCTCCCCTACTCGATTCGTTGCCTATTGGTTATATGGACAGTATACATCACTCTCCCGAACAATTAAAGTAGTATATCCGGAATTTTTTAATTCCTGTTCCATGCGGGCGGCATTGTCCAGATTTAAGAAGGCTCCTACCCGTACCTTGTGGATATTGCCGTCGTGGATCTGGAAAGCCGGATAGCCCTGCATAAGCAGGCTCTCAAGCTGGCTGGCGGCTGCCTGTTCGTTCTGGAAAGCGCCGGTTTGAATCTGGTAGTACCGGGGGCAGGCCTGCTGCTCTTCCTGGATCGTCTTTAAGATGCCGTCCGCTATGGCCTGGGCGATGGCGTCAAAATTACGATCGAAAAACTGGTTGTCAGCGTCATTGTCAATGAATCCGGCCTCCACCAGAACCGCCGGCATCTGGGTCCGGCGCAGTACCACCAGGCCGGGGCGCTCAATGACCCCCAGGTTGGCATAGCCGGCATTTTCCATGGCAGAGTTGATATTGCGGGCCATAAGGGCCGCGGCACCACTGTCCTCATAGACAAGTGTCTCGGCTCCAGAGGCAGAGCCGGGAACAGGCATGGCGTTGCGGTGGATAGATACAAAATAATCGGCCCCGGACCGGTTGGCGATCTGGGCTTTCTCATAAGGCGTGTTGTAGACATCCGTGACCCTGGTGTAGACCACGTCAATACCGTGCCGGGCCAGGATATTGCCTACAGCCAGTGTAAGATTTAAGTTGTCAGTCTTTTCCTGCCTGCCTAAATAGGTGGCCCCGGGCTCAGGGCCGCCGTGGCCGGCATCCAAGATGACTTTTACGGTTTCTGCCAAAATGAAGGACTCCTTCCGAAAATAGATTTCTATATTATGAATATGTGTGGGATAGGGGAAGATAGACCCCTTTCCCACAGTGTGACGGGAAAAACGCTGTCAGACCAGCTCCGCGATCCTGGTGATGCCTACATAGATGTGGGAGATCTTATACCAGGTGGGGAAATCCGTTACTCCGGTCTGGGGCAGGCCGAAAACGGACTGGAATTCCCGGACAGAGGCAGCGGTGTTGGGGCCGTAGAAGCCATCGGGAGCCACCCGGGGTATGGCGGTGTAGACGGTGGCGATGGCGTCTAGCTGTTCCTGGAGCTGGGTTACCTTCTGACCGGAGGAGCCGATGGTTAAGTTCTCCCCTGGCCAGGAAGACGGGATCCCGGAGATCTGTTCGGCTGTGTTGATATAAATGCTGGATCCGTAGAAGTGGCGGAGGATCTCAATGGGGCTGTAGCCCCTCTCGCCCAGGGAGCAGGAGCCCCATTGGGTCATCCAATTGGGACACGTAACCTGCCGCCCATCACAGTACTGGGTAAGGATGGGCTGCTTTACATCAGGCCTGGACAGGTAGCTGTCAAAAATCTCATCCACTATCTGGGAGATGCTCTCATAAATATTCCTCCCATAAATCCACTTGTGGTCGTAGGCCGTAGAGGAGGTAATGGTAAAGTCATAGCCCTGATTTCGGTACACATTTGTTGATACAGATTCGACAGAAGCGTGTAAGTGATCCGAAAGATGGCGTAATGTGACCCCATCCCTCTTTTTGGTATACTGGACAAAAGTACATTTAAGGAGAGATTTTTTTATTGAGCAAGATAAACCTGGAGCCAGTGACGACCTTCGTTGAGGCCAGCTTTATTCTACATTACCCCTGATTAAATATTCCCTTTATCACATCAGCGACTTTTGATACATCATCTATCGTTAATTTCGCTTTTACACCATCAATGATTTTCATAATCATATCATTAGGCAAATCAACACCAATGATCTTTTCTATGACCTTCACAGGTTCTTTTTCAAACTGTTCTTTGATATTGGGGTTCTTGGAGATTTCCTCCATAATTTTACTGATCTGCTCTTTAATATCCATTCTTGTTTCCTCCTAAATATATATAGTTTTATTATATTTCTTATCGCTCAATCGAGTCAAATAATTCATCAAAATCCTTTTCTGGCAGGAACAAGGCAATTATTGTGGCGTATGAAATCACTGTTTTATTCTCGCCGTTTACATACCGTTTATATTGTACATTATCAGGAAAAACTTTACAAGTACTGTTTCTTAATTGATCGTGTACAGTCGCCACAAAATTTGTGATAATCATGGAATGCTCTATAGTATTCATTATACTTTCCATTCCTGCCTTCCCCTTCATTTATCTTAAATTTCTCAAGAAAATAAATATTTTTATCAATTCATTACCACTTTAAATAATTTAGAAAAAAGAAAGAACCATACCGAAATATGGTATGATCCTTACTTGCCATCTCTACTTTATTCTATTCTTATAGTAAACTCCTCATATATTCCAACTGGTACCTCTTCCGTAAAAGAATATTCCTCCATGATATCTTTCTCAAAATTATAGACAGTTACTATTTTCCTATCTGGATCCACTACCCAATATTCTCTGACTTTGGCAGTACGATATTTGAATAACTTCTTATAATAGTCCATAGGGCGACTTGATGGCGACACAATTTCGATTACCCAATCTGGCGCTCCATGGCATCCTTTTTCATCTAACTTAGATATATCGCAAATAACAGAAATATCTGGCTCCAAATAGTTGATATCATCTTCACTCAAAAATACAGCGAATGGAGCCGCTAAAACCTCACATTTTCCATTATTGCTATTGATATAATTATATATCTGATTATGCAAATAACTGGAAATTCTTTGATGTTTCCAACCTGGCGGAGCCATATAATAAATCTTGCCGTCAATTAGTTCCGCTCTTTCTCCGTCTGGTAAAGCATAAATATCATCTATTGTATAGATCTCTTCTTTCCTCAGCGCATCCATTTTTACACCTCCATCTATAATACCATTATATTCCCTGAAAATTCTTCTGCCTTAAAGGTATTATATCCCTCATAATAATAGCTTAC
>CAJUSJ010000060.1 GCA_910588865.1 uncultured Lachnospiraceae bacterium | reverse complement strand
TCCGTATAATATTTTATTAAGCTTATCACATTTTTTTTCTTCATGATACGCACTCTCCTTCTCATTTTCTCTATGTTTTAGTTATAACATTTTGGGACATATTTGTCAATATTGGGACAATAAATCAAAAATAAAACCGCGTTTACGCACAAGCTTGTAAATGCTCTTTTGGTTTTTCTCCAGCCCGATTCTCGATTATAATATAAGAAGTAACAATAATGTGATAAGATTACTGGGATGAGAGAAACGAGGTGATCAGATGGGAATGACAAATAAGCAATTCCAAGGTTTTGTCATGCTTACCTTAGCTCAGCTTGAAAGAGCATTAAAGGAATCCCCTGAAAACAAAGAATTGCGGGAGTTAAAAGTCATTTACCAATCCATGCTGGAAGATGGGAACTAAATAGTAAACCCTCTTCATAAGAATTTTCTGCAGATAATACCGCCCATACAGGGCGGTTATTTTTATTTTTACCCCTTTCCTCTACACGCCTGCCTGAGAAATTTCCACAGCAAAACGGATAATCTCAAGGCAGATGTACATAAGCCTCCACAAAAAAAGCAGCGCAAAAAATATCTCCATCCTAAAAATGAAGATATCTTACAAGACGCGGTTTAAAATAAACGGTAAAATGGTTGTGAATAAGAGAACAGAAAACATCTTAAGGAGGATAAAGAAAATGGATTTCAAGAATGAGAAATGTGTCATGGTGATTGACGAGAACCTGCCCCTGGGAATTATCGCGAACACGGCGGCTATTATGGGCATCACCCTGGGAAAGCAGATGCCGGAGGTTGTAGGCTCAGATGTGTGTGACAGGACAGGCAACGGACATTTGGGGATTATTGAATTTCCGGTGCCGATCTTAAAGGGCAACGGGGAGGCGATCAAATCCATCCGAGAGAAGCTTTATGAGCCGGATTTCGCGGACCTGACGGTGGTTGATTTCTCAGATCTGGCCCAGGGATGCAAGACCTATGATGAGTTTATAGAAAAGATGAAAGGGGTTTCCCAATCCCAATTAAATTATCTGGGGATTGCCCTCTGCGGCCCGAAAAAGAAGGTAAACAAATTAACCGGCACCATGGCGTTGTTGAGATAAGGAAAAGGGCTGCCGGTCCAAATGAACAGGCAGCCCCGCCTGTGCCAGCCTGGGGAGACCCTATTCCCCCGCTCCTGTCTCGATTTTACTGATGTCATGGCAGAAACTGTATGTTGGGGCAAAGTCGCCGCCTCTTCCCGCGGAGCCTGTAAGGCTGATAAAATGCTTCACCGCCTCCCTGCAGGCCCCTTCCACTTCCATCATCAAAGACATATAGTCCATATCCGGGTTTTTCAGGAGACAGCTTTTGGCGCGGTCCCGGCAGGAGTTGAAGACCACCACCTTCCTTGTCCTGGCCACATTTTCCTCAAACCCGTAAGCGGAAGCGTCGATCATGACGGAAGAAAAACCCATCCGGTACGCCCAGGTGATCTTCTCCCAGTCCCGCCCGTGATCCAGAATCATGGCCACAGGCACCCTGGTCTGGTCTGCCAGTGTTTTAACCATGGGGACAAAGATCTCCGGCCTGGCGTGTTTTGTCATCTGGGCCTGTCCAGGACTCAAAGAAACCGACGGCCCCCATATTTATGGACTCTATAGTTCCTTTGGTAAACAGGATCTCCTCCGGCGTAAGCTCATTCTCCACACCAATGGACCCCTGGGTCTCCACCTTAATAGTTTCTCTTTCAAACACAAAAAACAAACTGTTGACACAAGCCCAAAAGTCACATATAGTACAAAGTGGTGGAGGGTACCCTGATGAATACTACTAACGTAAAAGCTATGCCCCGGGATTTAAACATAGAAAACCGAAAATTAATCCTTGATTTCATGAAAGACGGACAGCCTCATTCTGTAGCCGAGATCTCCGCGGCCTTAAAGATCAGCCGACAGACCGTGAAAAAGAAACTGGACTTTTTCTCCAGCAAGCAGCTTGTCATAAGCCGCGGCAAGGGCAGTTCCACGGACTTCGGCGGAAAGCGGCCGGAAATATTTGCCATGAATCCCAACATCTATTTCCTGTGCTCTTTTCAGATTTATAATCTTGTGATATGCACCGCCCTTTTTAATTTTTCCGGCACACTTATGGATCAGTGTGTGATTCCTCACGAAGAGACTTACTCGCTGGAAGATTATGTGAATATCATTGTCACAGGAATCCGAACCCTGATGTCCCGCAACAGCATACCTCCTGAAAGCATCCATGAATTTCTGGTAGGCAACAACGGATTAGTTGACTCGAAAGAGGGAATCATAAGAAAGACCACAACCACCCCCCATTGGGGAGAGGATATTCCCCTGAAGAAAATGCTGGAAAGCCGGTTGGATAATATCCCCCTTATCCGGGTCGTCAATCTCATTGCCCTGGTCTCTGCCCATGTGCTGGCCAACCCCCAGATGGCCTCCTCCAGGATCATTGTGCTGTATTGGGGCTCCGGCATCTCCATGCGGATGATCGACCGGGGACACTTTTCCTATACAGACAGCCCCATATGCGGGGAGATCGAGAATATGGTCATTGACTTTTCAAACTACAAGGGGCAGCACAGAGAGGAAAAGGCCTGTTTCCGCCACATCATCTCGGAAGAAAAAATCGGGGAGCTTTTTTCCCGGTTATCCCCGGAGCAGCAAAGTGCCATCCTGGGATTCCGCGACAGCTCCGAGATCAAGCACGATCTCCGTCTGGCTGTTTTTCAGGCCGCGGACAACGGCAACCCGGAGGCGAAAAAGCTGGTGGAGTACATGGCTGACGTGTTTTTCGCTGTGCTCATGAATATGGCCGTGTGCTTTGACCCTCAATATGTGGTGTTCAACGGCCTCCCCCGCCAATACCACAAGTGCTTCGAGGAAAGGATCTACTTAAACTTTCAGGATTTTCTCTATTTTCGGGATGTAAAGCAGCAGATGAAGCTGGTTTTCCAGCTGGAGGACTTATTTGAGATCTGTCTGGCCGGATCCCACTATCTAATGCAGAAACAGTTTTTAGAACACAGTTCCCTGTATGAAGACTCATAAAACTATTTTCGGGGGCTGTCGCAAAAGATGCGGCAGCCTATTTTTGTACAATTTTCACAAAATAATGCTCAATTTTTTTCTATTTATTATATTGATTGCAGGAAAATAATAATGTAATATAGTTATGTAATAATGTTACGTTACTATATTTTATAATATCTTTGAGGGAAGGAAGGAACTTGGATGAAAAAAATAAGAAGACTTACGGCACTGTTATTGTCAGCAGCTATGATCAGTTCCGCGGCCGCGGGATGTGGAAGCAAGTCCCCGGATTCTCAGGCGGACAGAACCTCCTCCTCCGCGCCTGCTGAAGCCCCGAAACAATCTGATATCGGAAGCGGCACAGGTCAGGAGGCCCAGGAAGAGGTTGTTCTGGAAGTCCAGATCGTGGATACCAACTGGGCGGATGCCTGGAACCTTATGAAAGAATCCTTCGAAAGTCAGTACCCGTGGATCACCCTGGAATCCGTAGGCGCTCAGCAGAATATTGACTCCTTCATTTCCGCGCGGATCGCCGCCCGGGACCTGCCTGCCCTGATCAAGATTTCAAGTACAGATATTTATCTGAACATGATCGATGAGGGATATGTCCGGGATGTATCCGGGCTGGAATGTGTGGCCAATGTGCCCGACAAGTTCCGGGAAGCCTTCACCTACAATGGGGTGGAATACGGTGTTACCCAGGGCGCTTCTTTTTCCGCTCTTTATCTGAACATGGAAGCCCTGAAGGAAGCCGGGTGGGATACCCCTCCTTCTGACTGGGACCAGTTTATCCAGTGCTGCAAGGACATCAAAGAAAAGACCGATTACGCGCCGTTTCTATTTAACGGAGACCATGCCACCATCTGCTATATGGTTTACGAGCTGCTTCTGGCCAACTGTCTCACTTCCCAGGAGGAAGCTGCCGGGTATCAGGAAGCTTTGACCAATGGAACCTTTGATTTTTCCGCGTACCCTGACATCTGCAGGAAGATGAATGAGCTGATTCCCTATATTATGGAGGGCAGCGCTTCCACCGCGCAGGATGACGCGGTAGCCATTATGGCTGACGGCGGGGCCGCCATGCTTTTGGGAGGCAACTGGGTGTCCGCCTCTGCCCTTGAAGCCATTGAATCCTATACTGGCGTGGAAAACTCCGGACTGGCCATCTTCCCGCCCTTCAATGACCCGGGCAAGCCCCTGTGGATCAGCACCTCCACAGAGGTAGGGTTTGGACTGACCACGCAGGATGACCCAAAAGTCAGCGAAGCGGCTGATTTGTTCCTCAACTGGATTTTTGAACCGGAAAACTTTAAGATCATTCAGAATGCCAGAGGTACGGTTCCTGTTCTCACCAACATGACCTCTGATCAGATTGTGCTTCCCGAAGGCATCAAGGGCCTGGTAAGCGAGGTCAGCGGCCACAATTCTGTCATGATGGGATATAACTTCTACACAGCCGAATTTAAAGACGGAGCCTGCACCGCGCTTCGGGATGTGTACTCCGGCAACGCTTCCATAGAAGACGCTGCCACCTCCATGACCCAGCTCTTGTCCCAGTATCACAACTAAGCTTTCCGCGTTTTCTCACATGACATTCGCGATCCGAGGCTGCCGCTCCCCACAGGCGGCAGCCAATTTCCTTAAGACGGGAGGTAATGGTTATAAAATCACATTTATCAAAACGCAAACTGACGTGGAATCAAAAAAAGCATCTGACAGGACTTCTGTTTCTGCTGCCCCAGTCCGCCTTTCTGGCAGTATTTATTGTCTATCCCCTTGCCAGCGTGATCTTCTACAGCTTATTTGACTGGAACGGCATGTCCCAGATGAAATTTGTAGGCGCTGACAATTACAAACTCCTGCCCGGGACAGAAGGCTTCTGGGACATGGCGAAGGCCACCGTGATTTACGCCGCGGGGGTTACGGGGCTGGTAGTTTTGTGCGGTTTTCTCGTGGCCCTTGCCCTGGACAAGAGGGGAAAATGGCGGCTCAACCGTACCGCCATGGGGTTCTTCTGGTTTTTTCCCTGCCTGTTGAGCGGAGCCATTGTAGGCATTATCTGGCGGATCATGTTTAACTATAATGGAGGTCTGGTGAATTTTCTGCTGAATCAGATGGGTATAAAAAGTGTTAACTGGTTAGAAACTTATGGTGTGACCATGGCGGCTGTGATCATTGCCAGTGTCTGGAGCCAGATCGGCATGTGCGCCATCATTTTCCTGGCAGGCCTGCAGAATATTCCAACAGATATGCTGGAGGCGGCGGATCTGGACGGTGCCAGCGATATTCAGAAAAAGGCCATGATCGTCATCCCCTTGATGGCTCCGTCTATCACCATCAACGTGATCACAACCTCCATAGCGGCGTTTAAGGCCTATGAACTGCCCTACACGGTGTCCAAAGGGCTGCCGGGCTACTCCACCCGCATACTGACCCAGAGGATCTATTTTTATTCCTTCAATACCAACAAATATGGAATCGCCTCAGCCATGTCCATCCTTTTGGTGATCGTGATCACCCTGATCTCTCTCTTGCAGCTCTTCGTATTAAAGAAACGGGAGGATATTTATTGATGGAAAAGAAAAAAATACTTACGATTTTAAGTGAACTGTGCCTTCTAATCTGTACTGTGGTCTGCTGGCTTCCGGTCTACTATTTTGTCATCAGCGCGTTCAAGCTTCGCAAGGACATTGTGAAATATCCTCTCCATATCATCTGGGAGCGGTTTACCGTGGATAACTTTTCCTATGTCTGGAAAAATATGAAGCTGGCCCAGTCCCTTTTCAACACCAGCTTTATCACCATTGTCACACTGATGTTCCTGATCGGGGTCAGTTCCATGGCCGGATTTGCCCTGTCCAGAATAAAAGGAAAATTTTTCCGGGTATACTACCGGGCCAATGTGGCCCTTATGGTGGTTCCGTTTATCAGCTGCCTGCTTTCCCTGGTGATTTTGTCCACAAAGCTCAATCTGTACAACACCGTCTGGGGATGCATTTTTATCCATACCGCATGGCATCTTCCTTTCTGCGCGTTTCTCTATGCCGGATTTATGGGGTCCCTGCCTGTGGAACTGGAGGAGGCTGCTTACATTGACGGTTGCTCTACTTTTCAGGTTTATTTTCAGATCTTTTTACCTTTGCTCGCGCCCATTACAGCCACCTGCTGCATCCGCTCCGGCATCACCATATGGAACGATTTTCTTTTAAGCAGCACCCTGTTAAACAGCGCCAGGAAACCGACCTTGATGGTTGGGATCAATTCCTTTTTCGGAGAATATGTCAGCGAGTACGGCTATGCTTTTGCCGGGATCATCCTGGCCTCTCTCCCAATCTCCATTTTATTTATTTTTCTGCGGAAATATTTTATTAAAGGGCTTACGGCCGGAGCGGTAAAAGGCTGAGGAGGAAAAACATGAAAACAACGATTCAGGTCAGTGTACAGCAGGAATCCATATCACTGATCACCAATATTACATACAAGATGGAATCCTATTGGTATGGGGAGACGCAGCGCCCTTTAAAAATGAGCCTGCTCCTTCCCAAGCATAAAGAACGGCACACCTCCCCTCTTCCCCTGGTGGTGTGGTTCTGCGGAGGCGCTTTCCAGGTAGTGGACAAGGATATCTGGCTTCCCCAGCTTGTGCCCCTGGCAAGGCAGGGCTTTATCGTGGCAAGCGCGGAGTACAGAACCATCAACGACGCCCCTCTCCCAGCCAGTATCATTGACGCCAGGGCGGCTATCCGCTATTTAAAAGCCCACGCGGAACAATATCTCATTGATCCGGACAACATCTTCGTCATGGGGGAGTCCGCTGGAGCCGTCATAGCCAGCATGATGGGAGTTTTGGGAGAATATACCCAGTTTGATCAGGGAGATTTTTTAGACCAGTCCGTGAAAATAAACGGTGCCATTGATTTTTACGGTTCCGCCAGCATGGTCGACCGCCTCAACATTTACAAGGCAAACTCCAGCGATTATATCGCCTACATGCAGAAGGTTGACGGCACGGACAGTGAAAAGCTGGAAAACATGCGCAGGTACAGCCCCATCGAACATGTATGCCAGCACACGGTCCCGTTTTTGATCTTTCATGGGACCGGCGACGAGAAGGTCCATGTGTCTCAGAGTGATAAATTTTATGACAAGCTGACCGCCTGCGGCGTGCCCTGCGACTATTACCGCCTTGACGGCTGCCGCCACGGCGTTGATGAATTTTATCAGCCGGAAATTATGGATATCATATTGGAATTTTTGAAGAAACATACAAGAATCAAGCCAGGCCTTAATGGACGGGAGGAAGATTAAGCTCTATTTATGGGAAAGGTCATAAATCCCTTCTTTACAACCTTTCCCATATCCCCCTCCTTTCCCCCTCACCCGCTGTCTTTCAAGGCTTCTATCTGATCTGCCAGTTCTTTCGGGGAAATGGGCATGTTACGGGGATAATCACACATATATTTGGGATAGGAGCTGTTTTTAAGCCCCTCAATGAGAATAATATCCGCCTCCCCAAAAGCCTCCATCAACAGTTTCTCGTCAGGCTCGTAATATTCCTTTGTCACCATCATCCGCCTGGAGGAATACACCGCTGTGCCGTAAGCTCCCGCTTTCTGAAAACAATAGCTGTCTGTCCCTGGCACATCGCTTTCAAAGTCATGGCCGTCGTGCTTGATCACAGCCACCTTGTAGCCCCTCTCTCTAAGTTCTGGGATCAGGCCGGCGAGCAGTGTGGTCTTTCCTGTATTTTTGTAACCGCTGACAGCGAATACAAAGGGCTTTCTGCCCACTTTCCTCACCTCCCTGTCTCCTGCCACTCCCTCCTAACCTCCACCAGATTGGTGTGCTGAGGGTTCCCTTTCGCGTAGGGCGTAGGCTTCTGGGACGTAAGGATATTGATGGAGCCTGCCCTGTCTGTTCCCTCTTCATCCGGCTGGTACCAGGCACCCTGGGAAATGGCGGTGACGCCTTTCATGATCCTGTCGGTCACATGAACCGCCACCTTCATCCGCCCTCTGTCGTTCCACACCAGGGCCGTCTCCCCATCCTCCAGGTCCCTGGCCCTGGCATCCTCTGGGTTCATCCACAGCCGCTGAAGATCCACCCGGTCCATCTCCCGGTTGTTGTCATGGATGCTGTGGCACCTGCGCTTGGTGTGCCAGCCGATCAGCTGCAGAGGATATTTCTCCGTCAGAGGGTCCGAGGGCCCCTCCGGCGGCTCCACATACCTTGGAATCGGCGGGAAAAAGTCCCTGTACCGGGTCTTGTAAACCTTCTCCGAGAAGATCTCGATCTTTCCGCTGTCAGTGGGGAAGGGATAGGCGCGCGGATCTCTCCTCTCCTTCTCAAAGGCAATGATCACGGGATTATTCTGATATCGGTAGACCCCTTCTCTCTTAAAGGTCTCATAATCCGGCAGCTCCCGCTCCTCCTCTCTCAGCCGGTTATAGATATATTCCAGCCACTCTCCCCCGGTTCTTCCCTGGGAAAACTCCCGGCCAAGGCCGATCTTCTCCGCCACCTCCCACAGCCAGTCGTACTCAAACCTTCCCTCATACAGAGGCTCTATGATCTTGTTGTTAAAGCCCAGAAAATCCCCGTACTTCCAGGGCATGGTGATATTTTCACACTCAAACATGGACACTCCCGGCAAAAGGATGTCCGCGAATTTAGCGCTGGCGGTCATAAACAGATCACTGCACACAATAAACTCACATTTGGACGTGTCCCTTAAAATCCTTGCTGTCCTGTTGATGTCGCTGTGCTGGTTGATCAGACAGTTGCCTGCCAGATTCAGGATCATCTTGATATCGCTGGCAAGCTGTACATGGCTGCTTTTCTCCGACTTCACGCCATCCAGTTCATCCATCTCATGGCCCCGGACCACTGCCTCGGTCCACAAAAACACGGGGATCTTCCTGTCGTAAGGGTTCTCTACATCGGGAAATACAGGATTTTTATGGCAGCTCACATCCGCCGTGCCGCTGGCCCAGCCTCCGCTGACCCCCACGTTGCCGGTAAGGCACGCAAGCAAAATACCCCCTCTGGCCGCCTGCTCTCCGCAGGCGTGACGCTGGGGTCCATAGCCTTGGATCAGGGCCCCTGGCCTGGCTTTGGCGTATCCCACCGCCAGGTCCCGGATAACCTGGGCGCTGACCCCGGTGATGGCTTCTGCCCATTGGGGAGTCTTTGGAATCCCGTCCTGTTCCCCTGTAAGATAAGACAGATAGCACTGGGAAGGGTCGATGCCCTCTGGCATGTGCTCCCTGTCAAAGCCCACACAGCACCTGTCCAGAAATTCCTGGTCCTGAAGGCCCTCCTCCACGATCACATAGGCCATGGCATCCATCATGGCGCTGTCCGTGGCCGGGCGGATGGGAATCCACTTGGCTCCAAGCCCGAGAACCGTGTCGTTCTTTCTGGGATCCACCACCACGATGGGGATCTTCTTTTCTCTGGCTTTCTTAAGATAATACATGGTTCCGCAGTCGAATTTTGTTTCTGCCGGGTTGTGTCCCCACAGGATGATCAAATTGGAGTTAAGCCAGTCCTCCAGGCTGCTGCCAGTCTGGCTGGTGCCGTACATCAGCTCCGTGGCCGGACGGATGCAAGCGGTGCTGTAGGAATTGTAATAGTCCAAGAATCCCCCGTCCAGGCTCAAAAGCCTTTTGGCAAGGCTGCTGCCTCTCAGGACTCCGCTGATCCCTGTGGCGTAGTTCACATACCGGGACCCTGGGCCGTAGGTATCCCTTATCCGGATCCACTCCGAGGCAATGGTGTCCACCGCCTCCTCCCAGGTGATCCTCTCAAAGCTTCCCTCTCCCCTCTCTCCCACCCGTTTCATGGGGTACTTAAGCCTGTCCTCCCCAAGAAATGTCTTGTGGTAATTCAGCCCCCTGACACAGGCAGTAAGAGGCACACCTTCCCCCGCATCCTCCCGGGTATCGGTGATCAGCTTTTCAATCCTTCCATCCCTCACCCAGGCATGGATCACACAACGTCCGCCGCAGTTGTTCCTCCCTGTGGTGTTGACAATTCTGACTTCCTCATGATGACTCATTAGACACCTCCAAGGTTTTATTTATTTCTATATATCCTACCACACTTTTTGGGTTTTCAACAGCTTTTTGCCATTTTTCCCCAAAAAGACTTAAAAATATCCCCTTCCGTCCTCCCCGCCTGTATGGTATGCTTTTGACAAACACAGAGAGGAATCCTATCTATGACATTGACTGAACAGATCGCCATGTGGTATCAGGCCGGAGAGCACCAGCATACCATCCAGGCTATCCTGGAGCTTCCGGCCTCCAAACGGACCGATGAGCTTTTGGGAGAACTGGCGGTGGCCTGCAACAATATGGGCCAATACTCCATGGCTGTCCTGGTGCTGGAGGAGATCAGGCCCCGGGCCGGCTACACCTGGCCCTGGCAGTACCGCATGGGCTATGCCCTCTACTACTCCGCCATGAAGGCCGCTCCCCAAAAGAGGGCCGCCATCCTGTCCCGGGCCAGGGACGCCTTTTTAAACGCGCTGAAGCTGGACCCGCCGGAACACATCAAAAACGACTGCCTGGAATTTCTGGAATGGATCCGGGAGGATCTGTGATCCCCTGCCGCCACTGTCCGGTATGTAATCGAGCCGGGGCGGGGCCACTTTAGCGGCCATACTCCTTTCCGCCCCGTGTACAAATCGAGTTGGGGAGGTTCTTCCCCTGCTCGCCGTGCCGGGGCGGGGCCGCTTTAGCGGCCATACTCCTTTCCGCCCCGTGTACATCAAAAACGGGGAAGCCCGCCGGCCTCCCCTGCGCTGTTCCATCTTCAGTTCTTTACACGGCTGAACCATGGACTCGCCTGTTTTTGATTTGTACTTCATTTGTACACTATCAGTATGTCCCTTTGGGCTGGTCTTATGTATGGCTTCCCCTTCCATTTTTTTCTTATCCAGCAGAGGTAGCCCTTCCCCCTGCTGGCCGCGCCGGGGCGGGGCCTCTTTAGGGGCCATATTCCTCTCCGCCCCGTGTACATAAAAAACCGCCGCCGGATGGGGGGTAGGTGTTCAGAAAATCAAATCTCTCAAAAATCTCTCCCTCCGGCCTGACCTGAAATGTCATCTTCTTTCCCGCGGCAGGGTGGACAAAGGAAAGCCCGCAGGCAGCCAGTGCCACAGACGGTCTCCCTTTTTTGCCCCCAGTGGTTTCCCTGTGGATAAATGCCGGATTGTACCGGTTATCTCCCCACAGCGGCAGCCCATGCCTCGCGAACTGGACCCGGATCTGGTGGTGACGCCCTGTGGATAACTGGATCTCCACCAGGGAAAGGGGCTCCGGTTCCTCCAGTCTGTCCACCACCTGGTACCTTAATTCTGCCCTTTTCGCCCCGTTTGTCCCTTTTTCCACAATTTTCGACTGATTCATTCCCCTGTCTTTCAACAAATAATCCACAAAGTTTTCCACATTATCCACAATCCTTCCACAAACGACAGCCATATACACTTTTCCCATGGTTCTGTCCTGAACCTGCTTACTAAGGGCAGCCGCGGCCTTTTTCGTCTTCGCGTACACCATGACTCCGCCTACGGGTTTGTCCAGCCTGTGGATAACTCCCACATAAGGTTCCCCCTTGTCTGGGTATAAATTGTGGATATGTTTCTTAATCTCGCTGACCATGTCCGGGACAAAAGAGGCGGCGGACTGAGATTCCATGCCCACCGGCTTCTTCACCACGATGATTTCCCTGTCTTCATACAATACTTCCAACATTCCCACTGCCTCCCTCATTAAGTTTGTCACAATCTCAGCTTGCTTTTTTCTCTCCGGCATGTTATAGTATATAAAAATAGATAATATAGTTTTAAAAACTACATGTAACAGTTATCGACACTTTTATCCTCGATTTCCATACAATCGTTTGCCACTGTTATTACCCTGTGCCGCCAGGCCCCGGCTTGGGGCGGACGTTCTCAAAAAGGAGGTTTTCCATGACAAAGCTTCACATTAAAGATCCCGGCAGCGCCATCACCCACTTTATCGCCATGATCCTGGCCATATTCGCGGCCACTCCCCTGCTTTTAAAAGCCTACAGGGACGGGGGAGGGGTGACGATCACCGCTCTGGCCGTGTTTATCTCCAGCATGATTCTTCTCTACGCCGCCAGCACCATTTACCACACCTTAGACATCTCTCCCAAGGTCAATAAGCTGCTGCGCAAAGCGGACCACATGATGATCTTCATCCTCATAGCGGGAACCTACACCCCTGTGTGCATGGTGGTTTTGGGGGACCGGACCGGATGGGGCCTTCTGGCTCTGGTGTGGTCCATCGCTATTCTGGGAATCCTCATCAAAGGGTTCTGGATCACCTGCCCTAAGTGGTTCTCCTCTGTACTGTATATCGCCATGGGATGGGTGTGCGTCCTGGCTTTTGGAAAGATTGTCCGCGCTCTTCCTCCGGCAGCTTTCGGCTGGCTGCTGGCAGGAGGCCTGATCTACACCGCCGGGGGCGTGATCTATGCCTTGAAGATGCCCCTGTTCAACTCCCGCCACCGCCATTTCGGCTCCCATGAGATCTTCCACCTGTTCGTCATGGGCGGCAGCTTTTGCCACTATGTGATGATGTACCGGTTTGTGGCATAAGAAGCCTCACATAACCCTAAACTCAAAGCCGGGCATATCCTACCCGGCTTTATCCATGTCCTGTCTTATTTGTCAAATCTCCCCTTTTCCTCCTCATCCGCAAACAGAGGCCGCATCTCCATATCCGCCGGGTCCTCCTGCTTTGGCATATACTTACTGAACACGCTGTTGAGCATATAAGAATTGAAAAACGCGATCAGAGCCACTCCGAAAATACTCAGCTGAGGAATGTAGGTAACGGACAAAAACAAGATCACCCCATCCGCCGCCAGCATCCCGATGGTCTGGAACAGATGGCGGATCGCCATGAAAAACGCGTTAAAAATCGTCCTCTTTACAGGATTATAAAAGCGGGCCTGGAGAGGAAACACATAAGTGAACATGGCCAGGAATACAAAAGCCATGGCCAGGAACACGGAGATCATCACTGTGCGGAAACCAGAGGCCTCCGCTATCCGGAAAAAATAGTACAGGTCAAACCCCAGAACCGCGCCCGCGGCCAGGAAGATGAGCCAGATGGCAGTGGCCTGCTTAAAATTCTCTTTAAAAGATTTAAAAAATGAGCGGAACGTGTACCCGTCCTCGTCCCGGGCCAACTTAAGGGTCACATAATACATGGCAGTGGTGGAAGCCCCTATGGTGAAGACCGGAACGCTGCAGATGACCCACAAAAGGTTGACCACCAGCACATCCCAGAATTTTCCGATAAACCGCCACACTGGATTATCATAGTTAAAGAAACCTGCTAACATGGGCATTTCCCTCTTTTCTTGAGCTATTGTCTTTCATTATATCGAATCTTGCGGGAAAAATCAATTTGCTCCAGGGATTTCATAGAAAATTTATGAACAGGACCGGGATTCTATGGTAGAATAAGAAGTGCGTTCAATCCACAATATCCAGAAATGAGGGATCATCTATGTCATTAAAAGACCAATTAAGAGAAGAAGTCCGCGCGGAAAGCCAGAAGCTGAAAGACATGTCCTTCCAGGACAAGCTATGGTATATCTGGGAGTATTACAAGATTCACATCGGAGGAGTGGTTCTGGCCTTCCTGCTGATCAGTGTGGTCGTTACCTCTGTGCGCAATATCTCTATACATCCGGGCCTTTACTGCGTTGTCCTCAACAACCTCTCTTCCCAGGACATGGATACCTCCATCCTGGAACAGGATTTCCATGATCATATGGGATTCGGCGAGAAGCAGCCCGTCTATGTGGAGTCCATGTACATCACCTACGGGGACAATGCCACTGAGTTAAGCTACGCCTCCATGGCCAAGATTTCCGCGCTGGTAGCCAGCAAGGATCTGGACATCATCATCTCCGACCAGGAAAGCGCGGATCACTACGCCGCCTTAGACGGCCTTGCTGACTTGGAAAAGCTCCTTCCCGCCGATATTCTGTCCGCGGTAGAAGACCGGCTCTTCTTCTCCTTGGACGGCCAGGGACGCCCTACAGCCTCCTCCCTGGACTTAAAAGGCACTGCTTTGGCCGGCTCCATGCGCCTGTCGGAAGACGCCTCCTACTTAAGCGTTATCAGCAATTCCGACGAAACAGAAACTGTCTTTGCCCTGATCCGCTACATCTTTGGTCTGTAAGGCAAAATCCCAGCTTTTCCAGCAAACCCGCGGACTTCTGATTTTGGGAGTCCGTTTTCGCGTAAATATATGGGAAATCGCTGTTCTCCTGGCACCAGCTCAGGATCCCCTGACAGGCTTCCCTCCCGTATCCCCTCTCCCGGTAGGGGGTAAAGATGTGATAGCCCAGCTCCAGGGCCTCCCCTGGGTCCTGTCCTCCTTCTGACTCCCACCACGCGTTTGTCACCCCGGCCTTGCCCACAATAACGCCGCTCCGCCTCTCCGTCACCGCCCAGATGCCGTATCCGTAGAACCCGTACTGACATTGGATATATTCTCTCAGGCGCTGCCTGTCTCGAAAGGTCCTGTCCGCCTCCCCGTCTTCCGGGTCCTCTGGCACACAGGTCTCATCCCCCAGACAAAACTCCCGGATCACAAGCCTCTCTGTCCGAAGGATCTCCCAGGGAAGCCCCAGGTGCCTCCTGACCACCCTTTCCAGATACTCCTGGCTTAGATCCTCCGGGGATTCCACCACATACCTGGCAAGAAAGGGCCCGCCGTCATTTTTCCACAACTCAACAGAGGCTTTCCCGGCCGCCTTGGCAGCCAGGAGAGCCTCCTTGTCATCGGATACTACAACCATGTGGATCTGTCCCTCTACCGGGACGGGGTATTCTCTGGTCATAAAACCGTAACCGGGTCCGGATACTCCTCACCCATGGTATCCACTGTCATGGACTGGATCTTCTGCTCCTTCATGGGCCTGTCGCTGTAATCCGTCCGCGCGTCCGCGATCTTGTCCACAATATCCATCCCTTCCGTCACTTTCCCGAACGCCGCGTAGGCCCCGTCAAGATGGGGAGCTTTCTTGTGCATAATAAAAAACTGGGAGCCAGCGGAGTCAGGCGACATGGAGCGGGCCATGGACAGCACCCCCGGCTCATGCTTTAAATCGTTGGGGAATCCGTTTTGGGCAAACTCACCCTTGATGGAATATCCCGGTCCTCCTGTCCCTGTCCCCTCCGGGCATCCGCCCTGAATCATAAAGCCGCTTATAACCCTGTGGAAGATCAGGCCGTCATAAAAGCCCTTCTTCACCAGACTGATAAAATTATTCACTGTGTTGGGAGCGATCTCAGGATACAGCTCCGCCTTCATCACATCGCCGTTTTCCATGGTGATGGTTACTATGGGGTTGCTCATACTCATCGTTTCCTTTCTGTGTTTTCCTTTATTCCGTTATATTTTACCAGATACGCTATTTTCTGGCAAGGGGGCAGCCCTGTCCCATCACATTAACTGCAGCAAAAACACCAAAAGGCAGCACCCCATGGACACTGCGAACAGGCTGACTCCCCGGTAGGCCATGACCATGGCTGCCCCAAACCCCACAAAGGAGATCCACGGTTCCTCCGTAGACTCCAGGATGGCTGGAAAGGTCATCACCGCCAGGGTCACATAGGGCACATAAGTCAGGAAAGAGCGGAAGGTCCTGTTGCTGATCTCCTTTCTCAGAAGGGTTAAAGGAATCACCCGGATCAGATAAGTGGTCACTGCCATCACCAAGATATACATGTAATTTTTCATGTTCTCCCTCCCTCCTCCTCCGGCACCGGCACGATCCAGGCCGCGGCCAGGGAGATCACCAGCGTCAGGATAATAATCTTCATGCCTGACGAGATAAAGTCAAACCAGGGCAGAGCCTGAACCAGGGCGCTGAGAGCCATGGACAGGAAAATAACGGGAATCAGCTTTTTGTCCTCCCTGGCCGCGGGCATGAATACCGCGATAAACATTCCGTAGAGAGCCATGTTCATGGCATTTAAAAATGTCCGGGGCAGGACCCCTGTGGACAGCACCCCCGCCAGGGTTCCCAGAGTCCACCCCGGTATGGCCACACTCATGACCCCATAGGTGTACCAGGGATTCAGTTTCCCTCTCTGGGCAATGGAGAGCCCGAATATCTCGTCCGTGACTCCCATGGCCAGAAAAAGCCGGTGGTGAAACGCCAGACGGCTGTCCAGCTTCTGAGACAAGGCGCAGGACATAAGACAGTACCTCAGATTGATCACTGCCTGGGAGATCACCATCTCCAGATAGGGGGCACCCGAGGCGATCAGGGCAAAGGACGCGAACTGTCCCGCTGAAGTTAAGTTGGTAAAAGACATCACAGTGGCCTGGGCGGCTGTCAGGCTGGCCTTCCTGGCAGCGATCCCTATGGTGAAGGACACCACAAGGTATCCCAGTCCCACAGGAATCCCCTGCTTTATGCCCTGTATGTAAGTCTGTCGATCCATAGCTGTCCCCCTTTTCCGTCACACAACAGGATTGTTGATCTTCCCGATCTTCTCTATGGAGCAGCAGACCACATCTCCTGGCTTCAGGAACCGGGGCGGATCAAAGCCCATGCCCGCCCCTGCCGGGGTCCCCATGGCGATGATGGTGCCTGCCTCCAGTGTCATGCCCTGGGACAGTTCGCTGATCACATGGTCAATGTCAAAGATCAGAAGATCTGTGCTGCTGTTCTGCCTCAGTTCCCCGTTAACATAAGACCGGATGGACAGGCGGGGCGGGTATGGGATCTCCTCCGCCGTCACAATACAGGGGCCCATGGGAAAGAAACCGTCCAGGCTCTTGCCGAAATACCACTGTTTATGCCTGGTCTGAATATTTCTGGCGCTGACGTCATTGACTACCGAATACCCGAATATGTAATCCCTGGCCTTTTCCCGGGGCACGTTTCTGGCATCCTTCCCTATGATCACCGCCAGCTCCGCCTCATAGTCCAGGCTGTCCACAATATCCTGGTGGGCCGGGATCCCCTCATTATGCCCCACGCACCGGTTCACCCGCTTGGAAAAATACACCGCGTAGGGCCGTTCCCCGTCAAAAGCCTCCTTCTGATACCGGGCTGACTCCTGGGCATGATCCATGTAGTTGATCCCAAGGCAGATCACATCGTGTCCCGGCTTCTGGATCGGCGCAAGGATCTTTGCCTCCTTTGTAGGTGCCGCTCCCCGGATCTCATAAGGGTCCTTGGAAGCCATATGGTTCAAAAGCTGGATCTCAGACCCGCTTATCCCCTGGATCACCTCCCGCATCCTCTTGTACTCTATACCAAAGCTCTCTATGGGATAGATCCACGTCTCATCCCTGTTCCAGATCCCAAGCTTCTTCCTTCCATCCACTTCATATGTCAGTATCTTCATCTTCTGCCTCCTATACCTCCCACAGGTCTTCCTTTGTTGTAGACACCGCGTCCACTCCTGCCTGGAACGCGGCCATGATGTCCCCCTTGTCCGACAAAAGCCCTCCCGCAACCAGAGGGATGGATGTGATCTCCCTGATCTGTTTTAAGATCTTGGGCATCATGCCGGGCATGATCTCCATAAAATCCGGCCGGAAGGACACAAGCTGCTTTCTCACATTCTCAAGGGCAATGGAGTCAATGAGAAATGCCCTCTGTCCGCCGATGAGCCCCAGCTCCATGGCTCTCTTTACCAGCCCCGGCTTTGTGCTGATGATCCCGTCAGCCCTGGTGTTCTCCTTTATAAAGTCCACCGCGACCTCCTTGGAGCTGAGGCCCATGATCAGGTCCACATGGACAATGGCCAGTTTTTTGTGGAGCTTCACCTTCTCCACGATCTTCGGGATATTGCATACGGTCCCGTACAAAATAAACACAATCGCACAATCCTTCCCCATGGCGTGTTCTAAGCCGCTTTCATCCTTCACGGCCGTGATCACCGGAGAGGACTCAAAAATATCTTCTAACCTCAAAATTCATTCCCTCCCGCGTTTCTCTCCCTATCATACACCAATCCTTTGTGAAAATCAAATAGCAGCGGACAAAAAGCATTCTGCTCCTCTGTCCGCTGCCTGCCGCTGTTTCTTATGTGGATTGTTTTTTCTTGTCCTTGTACGCGGCCCAGACCCGGCACACCTCAGGATAATTGGTGATAACGCCGTCGCAGCCCCACTCACAGAGCCGCTCCAGCTCATGGAGGCCGTTTATGGTCCAGACATTGATCTTGACCCCGTACTTGCCGCACTGGTCCACGATCTCCTTTGTGACGCTCTGATACCCGGGATGGTAGCACTCAAATCCCTGGGCGCGACAGTAATATCCCGGGTTGCCTATCCCTGTCTCGCCCAGCAGCGCGCCGCACTCCGCTTCCGGCAGCAGTTCTTTCGCTCTCACTAAAGACATATGGTTAAAGGAGGAGAACATCACTTTCTTCTCCAATCCGTATTTGCGGATAAGATCCACGGTCTTTTTCTCAATATCCTCATAATAATAGATGCCTGTCTTGATCTCAATGTTAGTCTCCAGCCCAGTATCAGCCACCCACGCACAGTACTCTTCGAAAGTCGGAATAGGCTGAAAATCCGTTATGTCGGGAAATAATACTCCCGCGTTGAACTTCTTGAGTTCCTCGTAAGTATAGTCTCTCACCATACCCGCGCCATCTGTGGTGCGGTCAATATTCTCGTCGTGGATGATCACCACAACCTGGTCTTTAGTCAGCTGAACGTCCAGTTCAATCCCATCACAGCCTGTCTCTGCCGCCTTTTTAAAAGCCAGCATGGTATTCTCCGGATACATTCCACTGTAACCTCTGTGCGCATATACTTTCATTTTTTCAGAGTCCTCTCTCTCATTTTCTGATGTCAGCTCCCGCGGCCGCCACCATTATTTAATTTTTGTTAAAGCTTCTTCCAGCAGCTCCTTCATCTCGCCTAATGACCGGTAGACGCCATCCGGCTTTACCTGGGATTTTTCCAGGTCTTCCATTTTCGTCTCGCCGGACAGGACCAAAAGCCCGGTGGCACCATGGTTTACCCCGGTGGCCACATCCGTGTAGAGCCTGTCGCCCACAAAGGCCACCCTGTCCCTGTCCTCACCTGTCCTCACCAGCACCATGTCCACGGTCTCCCTGAAAGGCTTGCCCAGATACTTGGGTTCCACCCCTGTGGACAATGTGATGGCAGCGCAGAAGGCCCCGCAGTCCGGCATAAAACCGTTTTCCGTCGGGCAGTTGATGTCCAAATGGGTGGCCAGGAATATGGAGCCCTCCCGGATAAACCCACAGGCCCGGTTAAGCTTCTCATAGGTCAGTGTGGTGTCAAAACCCACCACCACAATATCCGGACGGGGGTCCCCTTCTCTCCACAGCAGGATCCCTTCCTGTTTAAAGCTTTCTTCCAGATCCGGGGTTCCCACCAGATATATGGTCTTTCCTCTATAAGTTTCTTTCAGGTATGTGATGGTCACATCCCCGGAGGTCATGATCTGATCCCGCCGGATCGGGCATCCCATGGACGCCAGCCGCTCCATGTAAACCCGGGGAGAGCGGGAAGAATTGTTGGTAAAAAACAGGATTCTCCGCCCCTTCTCCTCCACATAACGGACAAATTCCAGGGCCCCGTCAATGACCTGGTCCCCCAGATAAAAGGTACCGTCCATGTCCAGCACGAATAAATTAATTTTTTTCAGCAGCTCTGTCCGTTCCTGATCCTTCTCAGGCCTGACAGCTTTTTTTTCATTTTCCACCTGAATCCTCTCAATCTTATGGATTTTTATTTCCGGTCTTGTCAGCGGCAGAGGCTGTTAAAGGGGGGAACCTCTGCCGCCGGACCGATCTGTATAAAGTCAGCCGGGCCGCCTGGCCGTATCATAGCAAAAAGGGGGGAGATTGCCAGGCAGCCGCGGTTATACGCGGTCTACACTCTTTGTCGCGATGATCTCCACTCCGGTCCCGGCGCAGTCGGCGATCAGGACCTGGCCCATGGACACCGGAGCGTCCACCCGGGTACCCCGGATCTCTTCCATCACTTCAAAGATCCTGGATTTGGGGATATCATCTTTGGTCTTCACAGACACTCTGGCTATAGCGCCGCCGTTGACCCGGATGCTGGAGGTCACGATCCTGGTAGGGTTTGTGACCTCCTTCCTGGCATAATCCGCCCCCCTGGGGCAGGTGTTGCCGGTCACGCTGATATCATCTCCATCTATAGTCACTGTCACTGGACAGCCTAAAGGACAGCCAATACAAATCAAATTCCTCGCTTCCATCATTCCACCTCCGTACAAATCTTGATCCTGCTGATATCCGGATAATCCCCGAAGCTGCTCTTCTTTAACACTACCTGCTCCATCTCTCCGGGAGCGAGAACCTTTTTCTTCTTCCTTGAGATCAGCTTGTCGTCATAGTACACAGCGATATAGCGGTCTTTGTACACGTCAGCCACTCTAAAACGCACAGTTACCGTATCCTCCATGGTATCTGTGTTCAGCACCTGGGGAACCGTGTAGCGGACACCATTCTGAGCCAGCAGGGGAACCGCGCGGCCCTCTTTCCCGGTCCTTCCGGTCTTTACATAAGCCGCGGCGTTCTCTCCCGCCAGCGCGGCCTCCTGGGACACAAAGTCCACCAGGTCATGTACGTGGAGCACATTGCCGCAGGCATAGATGCCCTCCACCTCTGTCTCCAGGCGGTCGTCCACATTGGGGCCGGAGGTGACCTGGTTCATGGACACGCCGGCGCCCTTGGACAGCTCATTCTCCGGGATCAGTCCCACGCTGAGAAGAAGGGTGTCGCAGGTATAGTGCTCTTCGGTGCCGGGGATCGGAGCGCGGTTTTGGTCCACCTCAGCTAAGGTGATGCCTGTCAGGCGTTCTTTTCCCTCAATATTGATGATGGTGTGGCTCAGCTTTAAGGGAATGCCGTAGTCGTCAAGGCACTGGACAATATTCCTCTTTAAGCCGCCGGAGTAGGGCATCAGTTCTGCCACCACTTTTACCTTCGCGCCTTCCAGGGTCATGCGTCTGGCCATGATCAAACCAATATCACCAGAGCCCAGAATCACAACCTCTTTTCCCACACAGTAACCCTCAATGTTCATGAGACGCTGGGCGGTTCCCGCGGAGTAAATACCAGCCGGACGATACCCCGGAGTATTTAAGGCTCCTCTCGGGCGCTCCCTGCATCCCATGGCCAGGATTATGGCTCCCGCCTTAATGGTCATCAGACCTTCCTCCCTGTTGATATAAGTAACTTCACGGTCCTTGCTGATGTCAGCCACAATGGTGTTCAGCTTGTAAGGAATCTTCTCCTCATCCACCATGGCGATGTACCTGGCGGCATACTCCGGACCGGTCAGCTCTTCCTTGAAGGTGTGGAGGCCGAACCCGTTGTGAATGCACTGATTTAAGATACCGCCCAGCACCCCGTCCCGCTCTAAGATCAGGATGTCCTGAATTCCCGCTTTTCTTGCTGCCGCTGCCGCGGATAATCCTGCCGGGCCTCCGCCAATGATTACGATATCATGATGTGTCATATCCTTCTCCTCCTATGCTTCGCCGGTGATCATCTCAGAGCCGGGCTGGTTTTTACAGATTTCTTCCATGGGGATGCCTGCCTCCCGGCTTAAGATCTCCATGGTTCTTGGCGTACAAAATCCTGCCTGGCAGCGCCCCATGCCCTGGCGGACCCTTCTCTTGATTCCGTCCAGAGACCTTGCTCCCAAAGTACGGCGGATGCTGTCCACGATCTCACCCTCGCTGACATTCTCGCAGCGGCAGACAATGGTGCCGTAATCCGGACGCTCCTTTATAATGGCGGCTCTCTCTTCCCGGCTCATGGCAGCCACATGGGGGATTCCCTTTCTGGTGGCAATAAAGTCCGCTTTCTTCCGGGCTCCCGCTTTCCGGGCGATCATCTCCGCCAGATAGACGCCAATAGCCGGCGCGCTGGACAGACCCGGGGACTCGATTCCCGCGGCGTCAAAAAAGCCTTCCGCGCTCTCGCCGATAATGAACTCGTCGTTGGTCTCATGGGCCCGAAGCCCGGAGAATGAGGTGATCACCTGGCGGTAGGGGATGTTCTTCACGCTGATGGCTGATTTTTTTGCGGCCTCCGCCAGCTCCGCCGCGGTAGTGTAGGTTCCCTCTTTGTCATCAATATCCGTGGCAGTGGGGCCGATCAGCAGATTGCCGTGGATGGTGGGAGCCACCAGGATCCCTTTGCCGTACTTGCCCGGCAGCTGGAAAATGGTTTTGTCCACATGTTTTCCCGCCTCCCGGTCTAACAGACAGTAATCTCCCTTCCTGGGAACGATCCTGATCTTGTCCTCACATACCATGTTGTGGAACACATCCCCATAGACACCCGCGGCGTTGACCACGAATCTGGTGGTGATGGGGTCCTGGCCCTTAACCGCCAGCTCATAGCCGCCTTCCAGCTTTTTAATATCTGTCACCTCTGTGAGAAATTTAAACTCTACTCCGTTGTCACAGGCATTCTCCGCCAGAGCGATGGTCAGCCCGAAGGGACACACGATGCCTCCTGTGGGAGCGTACAATGCCGCCACGACCTGGTCGGTGACATTGGGCTCCATGGCCCGGGCCTGGTCCCCGGTGATTATCTTCAGATCCGGGACGCCGTTGGCCACCCCCCTCTCATAGAGAGCCTGAAGAGCCGGACGGTCCTCCTCATCAAAGCACAGCACAAGGGAACCGTTTCTGCGGAATGAGAAATCCAGGTCCTCTGACAGCTGTCCCATCATACGGTTTCCCTCTACGTTCATCTTTGCCTTGATGGAACCAGTGGCCGCGTCGTAACCAGCATGTACAATGGCGCTGTTGGCCTTGGAGGTTCCTGAGCACACATCCTCCGCCCTCTCCACCAGACAGGTCTTTAACTGGTATCTGGACAGTTCTCTGGCCACCGCGGCGCCTGTGACGCCGCCGCCAATAATCGTTACATCATACTGCAATCCACTCATATCGTCTCTCCTTTTTA
>CAJUSJ010000059.1 GCA_910588865.1 uncultured Lachnospiraceae bacterium | reverse complement strand
TGTCCCTATCATACCATAAAAGTTTATGTCCGGGCAAGCTGATGTCAAAATTCGTATGGGTCTCTGTCATTTATTGTATCGGATGCCCTTTAGCTTGGAATCATCCAAATGTCCACTTTACGCTTCTTACACCTTTCACCGCTGTCTACTTTTAGGGATTTCTTCCCTTTTTTGTATGTCTACTTTTCAGGTATTTCCCCTAGCGGTAACTAACATTTCAGGCAATCCCTTTCTCTTGCCGTGTCCACCTTGTAGGGTACATTATACTTCACAGGTATCCTATGAACGTAATTTCCATATAAATAAGCCGCCAGATTACAGAGCCTTTTGTATTCAAAATATATGCCGCTTCCTGTCAGTTCACGCCTTGCGCTGCTTTTGGTTTGATAGTATACTGGATGGGATCTGTAAGGTTATCGCGGCATATTAGGAGAAATGGATTGAGGGACAACATGTACACCAAAAGCCAACTTTGTAAAAACGCGGGGATCACACCAGAGACCCTGCGCCACTATGTGGATATCGGACTTATAAGGCCAAAGGAGATCACGGAAAAAGGATACCGCAAGTACGACAGGGACAGTATCCTTGATTTGTGGTTCTACCGTCTGGGGGCGTCTCTGGGGAACCCGCTGAAAGAAGTAAAGAAATGGAATACTACCATGTCCATGGAGCATTTTGTCGGCCGCCTCCGGGAGAGGGAGGGGGAGCTTGAGAAGACCATGGCTCAGTTGGAACAGCAGCTTGCCATGATCCGGGAGATCCGCCACTACACGGAACAGGAATTAAGGAGCCACCAGACAGTGACGAGAGAGCCGGGGCTGGCGGGATACCGGGCTTTTTGCGACAGCGGGGAAGCGGCCCAGCGTCAGATCGGGAGGCTGGCGGAGCTATTTCCCATGGTGTCTATTTCCATTGATTACGCTCTGCCGGAAAACTGGAGGCAGGTCTTTCGAGATGGGGACGGGGAAACTTGTCTTAAGTCCAGGCTGGGCGTCTGTCTTTTGGAGGAGCGGTTCGGGCTCATTGACTTAAGAGACAAGGAAGGGCTTGAGGAGATGCCGGCCATGGACAGCCTGTGCATGTCTCTGGTAACAGACAGGCCCTTTGACCTTGGCTTGAAGGATTTTCGTCCCCTTCTGGAAGAGGTGGACAGGGAAGGCTTAAGGCCCCAGGGAGGGATCATAGGGAGCCTGTTCTGCAGGGAGGTGGCCAGGGATCAGGTTCACTACCTTCTGAAATGCCGGGTCCTGGTGGGAGAGTTGGAGGAAAAAAATAACTTGACCGTGTGGCTGCCACACGGTTTATAATGATTATGACTTGATAAAAAAATAACATGCCCACGAAAACACAGGGTAGGAGGAGGAGAGTCATGAGAAAACGAATTTCCACATTTCTGGGACTGACCGCGGCGGTTTGTACGGCTGTCAGCGGATGTTCTTCACAGCCAGCGGCTACTTCCACGGAAGCGCCGGCAGAGACCACGGAGACGCTGGAGACCACCAAGGCGGAGACCGAGACCCAGGAGGCGGAGCGGGGAACCTATATCCCGGGAACCTACACAGCCACAGCCCAGGGCTTTGGCGGCGACGTGACCGTGACCATCACCGTAGACGCTGAGTCCATCACGGATGTGGTGATTGAGGGGGCCCAGGAGACAGACGGCATAGGCAGCAGAGCCGTGGAGGAGCTTCCAGAGGCCATCAAGTCCGCTCAGAGTGAGGAGGTGGACGCGGTCGCCGGGGCCACCATTACCAGCAAAGCCATACAGACCGCTGCCGGGGAAGCCTTAGCCCAGGCAAGGGGAGATGAGGCTGGCGGGGAGGTCAGCGTGAAGATGGTTCCCGGAACCTACACAGCCCAGGCCCAGGGCTTTGCCAAGGCAGAGCTTCTTGAGGTCAGCGTCACGGTCAGTGAAGACAAGCTTGAGTCCATTGAAGTGAATCCGGACAACGGGGAAACAGCCACGGTGCTCCAGTCAGCCATTGACCTGATGATCCCCAGGATGATTGAGAACCAGTCCGTAACCGTGGATTCCATCTGCGGGGCAACCGTTTCCAGCAATGCCATTAAGACAGCCGCTGAGGCCGCTGTTGTGGAGGCCATAGTGGCAGCCGGAGGGTCCGAGTCGGATGTGAAAGCGTTTTATGTGAAAGAACCGGTAAGCGCTGCCCAGGAGGAGCTGGAGACCGACGTGCTGGTGATCGGCATGGGAGGTTCCGGTTTCGCGGCCGCGATGAGTGCTGCCCAGGCCCAGTATGAGGCGGCGGGAAATGACGCCTCTAAGGTGAGTGTTCTTGGCATTGACAAGGCAGGCAAGTACGGAGGCACTTCCGCTCTCACCAGCTCCCCCATGGCAGTGAACCCACCCAGCATGGTGGCCCAAAAAGGATCCGATTATGTGGATGTGGATGTATTTAAAGAGGACTGGCTCAACTACACAGAGGGAGATGCCAAGGAAGAGCTGATAGATGTGATGATCGGCAAGTCCGGCGAGACCCTGGACTGGCTGATGGATCTTGGATTTGAGTTTGCCCAGCCAGTGCCGGGATTTGGAACCCCTTATGAAGTGGTGTGTTATTACGGCGAGGGTTTTATAGGGTCTGACGGCCAGACAACCAGCAAGTCCGTGGTAGGGGGATTCTTTGACAAGATGATGGATGCCTATGAGGAGATCGGAGGAAAATACCTTCTGGAGACAGAGGGAACCCAACTGATCTTAGAAGACGGAAAAGTGGTTGGCGCGAAAGCGGAAGGAGCTGACGGCACCCAGTACACCATCCGCGCCAAGGCGGTGATCCTGGCAGGCGGCGGATTTGCCGGGAACACAGACATGGAAGAGAAATATCTTACCAATGACTACTATCCTATCAAAGGCTCGTGGAATTTGTACGGCTGTGCCCAGAATGACGGAAAGACCATTGAGATGGCTCTTGAGGCGGGGGCTGGGACCTACAACATCAGTGTTCCGCCCATGGTGCACATTGGTGGCATCCCGGTGCTGATGCATGACTATCCGGTCAATAAGATTGAAGGCCAGACCGACATGTGGACCCACCGAACAGCCACATGGTCTCTCAACGATATCCCCATGGTCATGGCATTGTCCCCGGATACCATGGCGGTGAACATGGAAGGAAAGCGTTTTACAGACGAGAGCGGGCTGGCCATGATGGATCCCTGGAAGGCAGGGCCGGAGTTCTACTCCATCTGGTCTGACGCGAGGATCAAGGATGTACAGGAAAACGGATTTGAGTACGCGAGTACCGGACTGTTCATCAATCAGGGCGGCGTTCCCACAGGGACTCCCATACCGGAGATCTATGAGGTCCTTGAAAAGGCGGCAGAGTACGGGCTGGTCTACAAGGGCGACACCATTGAGGAGCTGGCAGAGCAGATCGGCGTGGAAGGAGCTGTGCTGGCTGAGAGCGTAAAGGGATATAACGCCTACTGTGAGACCGGAGAGGCCAACGGGGAGATCGAGAAAGCAGACAGGATCTACAGCCCAGAGGGAGCGGATTTAGGTGAGGCTCATTATAAAAAGGGAATCGGCGAAGAAGGCCCGTTCTACGCGGTGAAAGGCGCTTCCTGGTGCTACAGCACCGCGGGCGGCCTGGATGTGGATGCCCAGATGCGGGTTCTGAAAGAGGACGGAACCACTCCCATTGAGGGATTGTACGCGGTGGGAACCGACACCATCGGCGTGCTCCTGACAGAGAAGAAAGAGTATGTGAAATACGGCGGCGCGGCTCAAGGGTGGGCCTTTACATCCGGAAGAGAGGCCGGGGCCAACGCGGCGGCTTTTGCGGCACAGCCTTCTCTCTAAAATGAAAACAGCTACTGGATACGCAGATCCAGTAGCTGTTTGTCAATTTTTTTCTTTAGCTGGTACAAATTCAAGCAGGTCCTCAATTTTGCAATCCAGAGCCGCGCAGATTCTTGCTAAGACGGCAGTATCCAGTCTTGTGGTCTCATTTTTACAGTAATTATTGATCTGGGTTCTTTGCATTTCCGCCCTGTGAGCCAGCTTATTTTTGCTCATGCCTTTTTCTTTGAGCAGTTCCTCCAGCTTGATTTTTATATAGCCATAGTTACATTCTTCCATAATATCCCCCGACTTTTCTGTTTTGATTCTGGTACAGGTATAGTGTAAGAAATACAATATAGGAATATAAGATATAAAAAGTATATTCAGACTTCTTGCACAGCCATACGAATTCATGCCCCAACAGTCCTGGCGGTTTTTAATTTGTCGAAAAATGTCGAAAAGTGGTAATTAATGTAAAACGAAAACAGTTGACAATTGTAACATTAAAAATCTAATATATAAGTATAATTTATAAGAAAATAGATTAGATTTCTTACACATCAGATAAGGAGGAAGGAGCATGGAACAACTAATTGATAAATTACTGGATATGGGAATGGGGCAATTTATGGATCACAGCCGGGAGGAGCTTGTTAGGACTGATCAGGTATACCTCAAGGACATGGAGGACGAGGGGGAGCTGGAACAGCGGTTTATAGGATTAGATTTGCCAGACGAGGAAAGAATTTTGATAAATGATTATATTGCCTGCGCGAAGTCTTGTGGCAGCCGCTACGCGGATATTTCCTACATGGCTGGCATTAAGGACGCGGTGAGAATGTTTGCCTGTCTGGGTCTGCTGAAGGATCATGATTTATAAGAACAGAAAATTATTCAATTTTAGAAGTGAGGTGGCGGATTATGGAGAACCTATACGATTTGATCATCATCGGTTCAGGCCCGGCAGGCCTGTCGGCGGCTATTTACGCGCAGCGGGCCCGGCTGGATACCCTGGTGATCGAGAAAGACATGATGAGCGGAGGCCAGGTGCTGACGACATACGAGGTAGACAATTATCCCGGCCTGCCCGGGATCAATGGATTTGACTTGGGAACAAAGTTTCGGGAGCACGCGGATAAGCTGGGAGTCCGGTTTGTCACAGACCAGGTGGAACGAGTGGAATTGGGAGCCAGGCAGGCCAGAAGGGACGGGAACCTTGAGGAGACCGAGGAAAGAGGAGAGCTTCTAAAGGCGGCGGAGCTGGCTGGAAATGAGAGGATGCCGGAGACATACGGAGAAGATTTTATAAAAAATGTGATCTGCGGGGAAAACACCTACAAGGCCAGGGCGGTCGTCATCGCCACAGGTGCCCGCCACCGGAAGCTGGAAGTGCCCGGGGAGGAGAAGCTGGCCGGCATGGGTGTGTCCTACTGCGCCACCTGCGACGGAGCCTTTTTCAGAAATAGAGACGTGGCCGTGGTAGGCGGCGGAGACGTGGCCCTGGAGGATGCCATCTTTTTGTCCCGGATGTGCCGCAAAGTGTATTTGATTCACCGCAGAGATGAGCTGAGGGGAGCCAAGAGCCTTCAGGAGACCGTATTCAGACAGGAAAATATCCAGATTTTGTGGGACACAGTGGTGAAGGAGATCCAGGGAGAGATGAAGGTGGAGGGCCTGAGGCTTGAGAACAAGAACACGGGAGAAGAAACCGGGCTGAATGTCCAGGGAGTCTTTATCGCCGTGGGAATCACCCCCAACAGCCAGATTTTTCAGGGCCTGGTGGACACAGAGAAGGGATACATCAAGGCAGGGGAAGACACCAGGACCTCGGTTCCGGGGATCTTTGCCGCAGGAGATGTGAGGACAAAAATGCTCCGCCAGATCGTCACAGCCGCCGCGGACGGAGCTAACGGGGTGACGGCCGCGGAGCGGTATCTGGCGGATTTAAACATTCCTTATGAAAACTCCGCAAGCCCCTCAATGGCATAGGCCCGGATGGGGCAGGAGTCCAGCCCTTTGATGGGAAGGGGGGAGTAGGACATAAAGAAGACATGGCTTTTAAGCTCTTCTAAGTTCTTGAGCACTTCCAGAAACACGATATTCTCAGCCATAAGGATATCGTGGAAGGGCTTCACGTCCTCATTGCTGCTCTCAATGGAGACTCCGTCCCCAAATCCCACGCATTTCACCTTGTGATCCCGAAACCACAGCGCGCTCTCCTCCCCTACCAGAAGCCTTTTGTCCTCAGCCGTGTTGGTCATGGAGGTAAAAGGCGGGAGCTTGTAGGCGGAATCGATGATCACGATGTCCCCTTCCCGAAGCTTTCCGGCAGTGGCCCGGTCCAGGTCCCCGGCCGTGATGTGGGTCCGGGGAGCCACGGTGTCCTTGAAATCCACATAGATGGCTCTTCCGAGAAATGTGGTCAGGGGAAGATCCGCCACGCTGGGCCAGTTGTCGTCGTGATGATAGGGACATTCGCAGTGGGTCCCCAAGTGGCTGGTGAGATCCATGATGGTGTGGTAGTCCGGAATCGGGCCTCCGGTGTTGAACCTGGTGAGCCCGCAGCGCCTGGTCTCGGTGGCAGGGTCCAAGGTCTTGGTCAGGTCCACGATTCTCAAGTTGTTCATCTGATATACGCTCATGAAAAGTCCTCCTCGATCTTGCGAAAAACCCCCGGCTGCCGCTTGCGGCCGGGGGCCTTGTTTCACCCAGTGGGGTGAACCATTATGTCATCACTACATCTCCGGCTCGATCAAACCGTAAGTGTTGCCCTTTCTCTTGTAAACCACGCTCATCTGGTCGGTCTCAGCGTTGAGGAACATGTAGAAATTATGTCCCAGCAGCTCCATCTCCAGGCAGGCATCCTCCGGATACATGGGCTTCATATCAAAGTGCTTGGTCTTCTCAATGCGGATCTCTTCCTCGTGGACTTCCTCTTCCTCCTCCATAAACAGCGCGGAGAAGGCCTGGGCGGACTGCTTTCTGTCGATGAGTTTCTTTCTGTATTTTTTGATCTGACGCTCTATGATCTCTTCCACCAGGTCGATGGACACGTACATGTCAGTGCTGGCCTCTTCGGCCCGGATGATGCTGCCTTTTACCGGGATAGTCACCTCGATCTTCTGCAGTTCTCTCTGAACGCTCAGAGTAACGATCACTTCTGTGTCTGAGCTGAAGTACTTCTCAAGCTTACCCAGCTTGTCCTGAACCGCGTCCCGCAGTCCCGGAGTCACTTCGATATTCCTTCCTGTAATGGTGTAACGCATATGATCAACTCCTTCTTTTGAGATAGTTTCAGTATACCATAGGAAGTCGAAAAACTCAATCAAATTTGGAATAATATTTTGACAATTACATAGAATTATTCCTGAAATTCATCGACTTTCCGCCGTAAAAACCTTGTCGAAAAAGCGGAGTTTATGAGTTCTGAACAAAAAATAAGAGGCCAAAAAGCCCTGTGGACAGGGGAAAACAGCAGGCCAGGAAGTATGTGGATAATGTGGATAACTTTGTGTATAACTTCTTTTTGCCGAAAATCAATGGTTTTTAATGTGGATAACTTTGGAGAAGCCTTGTGGATTTTCCACTGTGGATAATGTGGACAAGGGTGGAAACGAACATAATTTTTGTGAAAACTGCTGACTTTGCCATGGAAGGACAAGTTATGTAATCCTGGAAAATGAATTTTTTGTTAATAACCGGAGAATCAGTTGAATAAAAGGGCTGTTAGTGTTACAATAGGGAAGATTGTACCGTAAAATATCAAAGTTTATATAGGAGAGTGACGAATGAATCTCATTGAAAAAGTGTTCGGGACCCACAGTGAGAGGGAACTGAAGATGATATATCCTATCGTCGATAAAATCGAAGCCATGCGCTCTGAGATGATGGAGTTATCAGACGAACAGCTGAGAGACCGAACAAGGATTTTCAAGGAAAGGCTGGCAGCGGGGGAGACTTTGGACGACATCCTTCCCGAGGCCTTTGCCGCGGTCAGGGAAGCCGCCAGGAGAACCTTGGGGATGGAACACTACCGGGTTCAGCTCATCGGCGGTATTGTGCTCCACCAGGGGCGTATCGCGGAGATGAAGACCGGTGAGGGAAAGACCTTGGTTTCCACGGCTCCCGCCTACTTAAATGCCCTTGCGGGAAAGGGCGTCCACATTGTAACGGTCAATGATTACCTGGCCAAGCGAGACGCGGAGTGGATGGGGAAGGTACACGAATTCCTGGGACTGACCGTGGGAGTGGTGTTAAACTCCATGACCTCCGAGGAGAGGAAGAAGGCCTATGCCTGCGACATCACCTATGTGACCAACAACGAGCTGGGATTTGACTACCTGAGAGACAACATGGCTATTTATAAAGAACAGATGGTGCTGCGGGATTTGGACTACGCCATTATCGATGAGGTGGACTCGGTGCTCATCGACGAGGCCAGGACGCCTCTTATTATTTCCGGCCAGAGCGGAAAGTCCACCAAGCTGTACGAGGTCTGCGATATTCTGGCCCGCCAGCTGGAGAAGGGCGAGGCCTCCGGAGAGTTTACCAAGATGAACGCCATTATGGGCGAGGACATCACCGAGACAGGAGACTTTGTGGTCAATGAGAAGGATAAGGTTGTGAACTTGACCGAGTCCGGTGTCCAGAAGGTGGAACAGTTCTTCCATATAGAAAACCTGGCGGACCCGGAGAACCTGGAGATCCAGCACAACATCATCCTGGCTCTCAGAGCCAACAACCTGATGTTCCGGGACAAGGACTATGTGGTGAAAGATGACGAGGTCCTGATCGTAGATGAATTTACAGGGCGTATCATGCCGGGACGCCGGTATTCCGACGGCCTGCACCAGGCCATTGAGGCGAAAGAGCATGTGAACGTCAGGAGGGAGAGCAAGACCCTTGCCACCATCACCTTCCAGAACTTTTTTAATAAATTCCGGAAAAAGGCAGGCATGACCGGTACGGCCCTGACCGAGGAGAAGGAGTTCCGCAACACCTACGGCATGGATGCCATTGAGATTCCAACCAACAGGCCCGTGGCCCGCGTGGATCAGAACGACGCCGTCTATAAGACCAAGAAGGAAAAATACACCGCGGTTGTGGAGGAAGTGGCCGAGGCTTACGAGAAAGGCCAGCCAGTGCTGGTAGGCACCATTACCATCGAGACCTCTGAGCTTCTCAGCAGGATGCTGAAGAAGAAAGGCATTCCCCACAAGGTATTGAACGCCAAGTTCCACGAGCTGGAGGCGGAGATTGTGGCTGAGGCTGGTGTCCACAAGGCCGTGACCATTGCCACCAACATGGCAGGCCGCGGTACGGATATCAAGCTGGACGACGAGGCCAAAGAGCTGGGCGGCTTAAAGATTATCGGCACGGAGCGCCACGAGTCCCGCCGTATTGACAACCAGCTCCGGGGACGTTCCGGCCGTCAGGGAGACCCGGGCGAGTCCAGGTTTTACATTTCCCTGGAAGACGACCTGATGCGTCTTTTCGGCTCCGAGCGCCTTATGGATATGTTCAATGCCTTAGGAGTGCCGGAGGGAGAGCAGATCGAGCACAAGATGCTTTCCAATGCCATTGAGAAGGCCCAGAAGAAGATTGAGAACAACAACTACGGCATCCGCGAAAACCTGCTTAAATACGACGAGGTGGCCAACGAGCAGCGGGAGGTGATCTACGCGGAACGCCGCAAGGTTCTGGATGGCGACAACATGAGGGATGTGATCTTAAAGATGGTCACAGACATTGTGGAGCACGCCGTGGACATGGCTGTGCCTGACGATGTGCCGGCGGATACCTGGGATATGAAGGAGTTAAATGACCTTCTCATCCCCATTGTTCCTTTAAAGCCGGTGGTTCTCACTGATGAGCAGAAGGAATCCATGAAGAAGAACGAGCTGAAGCACATGCTGAAAGAGGCGGCCATTAAGCTCTATGAGGACAAGGAAGCCCAGTTCCCGGATTCCGAGCAGATCCGGGAGATCGAGCGGGTGATCCTTCTCAAGGTTATTGACAACAAGTGGATGTCCCACATTGACGATATGGAGCAGCTGCGCCAGGGCATCGGCCTTCAGGCCTACGGCCAGAGAGATCCCTTGGTGGAGTACAAGATGAGCGCCTACGAGATGTTCGACGGCATGACCGCGGCTGTGAAGGAAGACACAGTGCGCATTCTGATGCATATCAGGGTGGAGCAGAAGGTGGAGAGAGAGCCAGCGGCCAAGGTCACGGGAACCAACAAGGATGACACCGCTGTCAAGGCCCCTGTGAGGAAGATTGAGCGCAAGGTTTACCCCAACGATCCATGCCCCTGCGGCAGCGGCAAGAAATATAAGCAGTGCCATGGAAGGATCAAATGAGGACCCGGTCCGTGAGGAATTGAGCGTGGGTTCACAGGGATTTGGAAACAGAAGCAAGATACGATAGTAGAAGCTGTGGCCGCGGAGCTTGATGGTCCGCGGCCACAGCTTTTCACTAATATTTTAAGAAAGAAGGTGACACAGTGGTAGAGTTAGATCAATTTAAGTATACGTTATCAACGTATGACAAACCATTAGTGGAAGTGAGGGATTCACTTTGACCTGGATAACAAGATAAAGCGGATCGCTGAGCTTGACAGGTCTATGGAGGAGCCGGGCTTCTGGGATGACCCGGAGCTCTCCACAAAGATGATGAAAGAGGCCAAGAATCTGAAGGATACGGTGGAAGGCTTTCAGAAGCTGGAAAACCAGTATGAGGAGATCGGCCTTTTGATCGACATGGGTTATGAGGAAAATGACCCGGATGTGATCCCGGAGATCCAGGACATGCTGGAGGAGTTTGAGCGGGAGCTGGAGTCTTTGCGGATCACCACCCTTCTCTCCGGGGAATATGACAACAACAACGCCATTTTGCGGCTCAACGCTGGGGCCGGGGGAACCGAATCCTGCGACTGGTGCGGCATGCTCTACCGCATGTACTGCCGCTGGGCGGACAAAAAGGGATTTTCCACAGAGGTTCTGGATTATCTGGACGGAGAGGAGGCTGGGATCAAATCCGTGACCGTGCAGATCAACGGGGAGAATGCCTACGGGTATCTGAAATCCGAGCACGGCGTTCACCGCCTGGTACGGATTTCCCCCTTTAACGCGGCGGGAAAAAGGCAGACCTCCTTTGTGTCCTGCGACATCATGCCGGATATCAAGGAAGACTTAGATGTGGAGATCAACCAGGATGATTTGAGGATCGACACCTACCGCTCCAGCGGTGCCGGCGGACAGCACATCAACAAGACCTCATCCGCCATCCGGATCACCCACCTTCCCACCGGGATCGTGGTCCAGTGCCAGAATGAGAGGTCTCAGTTCCAGAACAAAGACAAGGCCATGCAGATGTTAAAATCCAAGCTGTTCATTTTAAAGCAGCAGGAAAATGCCGCCAATCTGTCGGATATCCGGGGAGATGTGGCGGAGATCGGCTGGGGAAGCCAGATCCGCTCCTATGTGCTCCAGCCCTACACCATGGTAAAAGATCACAGGACCAACGAGGAGAGCGGCAATGTGGGCGCGGTTTTGGACGGTGCCATTGATCCGTTTATCAGCGCGTATCTGCGGTGGATCCGCCTTGGGGGCGAAAAAAAATAGTTGCGTCCCAGGGACAAATGTGTTAATATCTTTCACATAAACACAGATGTATACATTACGCGAACATTCATGTTGAGGAGAGGGGGAACCGTGATGGAAGAAAAGGAAAAATATTTTCTTGTAAGGCAGAAGGCGGTCCCGGAAGTTCTCTTAAAGGTGGTGGAGGCCAAGAAGCTGCTGGAGTCAGAGAAGGTCATGACCATACAGGAGGCCACGGATGTGGTGGGGATCAGCAGAAGCTCTTTCTATAAGTACAAGGACGATATCCTGCCCTTTTACGACAACACCAAGGGGAAGACCGTTACATTTGTCCTCCAAATGGACGATGAGCAGGGGCTTTTGTCGGATCTTCTGCGGATCGTGGCGGTTTACAAGGCCAATATCCTGACCATCTATCAGAGCATCCCGGTGAACTCCATCGCCACCCTGACCCTCAGTGTGGAGGTGCGCTCCGACACAGGCAGCCTCTCCGGCATGACGGAGGAGATGGAGTCTATGAAGGGAATTCACTATGTGAAGATATTAGCCAGGGAGTAAAGGTTCCCTGCGGGAGGATAAGATGATAAAAGTCGCGATTATGGGATATGGAACCATTGGTTCCGGCGTGTATGAGGTGCTTGAGACAAACAGAGAGGTTCTCGCCAGGGCGGCGGGACAGGAGCTGGAAGTAAAATATGTTCTGGATCTTCATGATTTTCCCGGAACCTGGGTGGAGTCCAAGATCGTTCATGATTTTGACGTGATCTGCCGGGACCCGGAAGTGAAGATCGTGGTGGAGACCATGGGAGGTCTGGAACCTGCGTACTCCTTTGTGAAAGCGTGCCTGGAGGCGGGAAAACACGTAGCCACCTCAAACAAGGCCCTTGTGGCGGCTTACGGCACAGAGCTTCTGGCCATTGCCAGAGAAAAAAAAGTCAATTTCCTCTTTGAGGCCAGCGTAGGCGGAGGTATTCCCATTATCCGTCCCCTGTACCGCTGCCTTGTGGGCGAGAAGATCCAGGAGATTACCGGCATCTTAAACGGCACCACCAACTTTATCCTGACCAAGATGGACAAGGAGGGAGCCTCTTTTCAGTGGGCCCTGAAGGAAGCCCAGGCCCTGGGCTATGCGGAGCGGAACCCGGAAGCGGATGTGGAAGGTCATGACACCTGCCGCAAGATTGCCATACTCACCGCCATGGCCACGGGAAAAGAGGTAAATTATGAGGAGATTCCTACAGAGGGGATCACAAAGATCACGGATGTGGATTTTAAATACGCTGACGCCATGGGGACTTCCATCAAGCTGGTGGGATCCGCCCGCGTGGAGTGCGGCAAGGTCTATGCCTGGGTGGCTCCTCTGATGATCGGGAAAGACCACCCCCTGTACGGGGTCAGCGACGTGTACAACGGAATTCTTGTAAAAGGCAATATGGTGGGAACTACCATGTACTACGGAAGCGGTGCCGGAAAGCTTCCCACGGCCAGCGCGGTGGTGGCGGATCTTGTGGAGTCGGCGAAACATCTGGATTCCAACATTCCGATCGGATGGTCCTCTGAGAAACAGGCCATCGCTTCTGCCGACGAGGCGGCCTACCGCTTTTTCGTCCGGGTGTCCGGAACCTATGAGGACCGGAGATATATGGTGGAGGCCGCTTTTGGAAAATGCCGGGTAGTGGAACTCAAAGACATGGATGAATTCGCTTTCCTCACCGGTCCCATGAAGCGGTCCGAGTTCTTGGAGAATCTGGAGATCCTGAAAGTGGAGCTGACCGCTGAGTATCAGAAGGTGCTGCAGGTCATCCGGGCAGAGTGAGCAGAGAGGCGGCTATGATCGTAAGAACTATTATTGAGCTGTGGAATTTTATGAACAGGCAGGGGTTTCCCTGCCTGTTTCGCGGTCTTACGGGGCTGTACTGCCCTGGATGCGGCGGGACAAGGGCTTTTATGTACCTGATTCAGGGACAAATACTAAAAAGCCTGTATTACCACCCTCTAATACCCTACATGGCGGCGGTTTTAGTCGGGGAAGGGGCGCTTTGGCTGATGGCCAGAAAAAAGGGGCGGGAGAAAGAATTAAAAAGGCCTTATGAGTTGGAAGTATATGTGGGGATCGGGATTGCCCTGGTCAACTGGGCGGTGAAAAATCTGGTATTGGTGGCAGGAGGCAGGCATATGATTCCGTAAAAGGATTTGACAACATGAGATGCCAAACGCGCCCGCCGGACTTTTATGGGTGGCGGAGTGTCCGCGGCCGGGCGCGTGAAGGTTTACTGATACATATTCATCATGTCATTATACATCTGTATAAATTCCGGATCATTCATCAGCGAGAAAGCATACCCCCAATAAATGGTCATGGCAATACTCATAATGATGGCAATAATGCCCAGCACCAGGCCCGCGATCGCGAAACCCGTGAGAGGCTGTCTGTTCTTGGACAGGATCACCAGCACAATAGCTACCACCGCCAGAGGGAATTGGATAAAGGGAACGCAGCAGGCCACCAGTGCCAGGATTCCGAAAATCATGGAAGCCAGAGCTTTTCCGTTGTGCTGTCTGGGCGGCTGCCCGTAAGGCTGATTATTCTGCCATTGATTACCTGAACTGTTCTGCCACTGGGACCCGCCGCCAGACGGTCCGTTCTGCCATTGTCCGCCCTGGGGGTTAGAATCCGGTCCGTTCTGCCAGGGCTGACCTTGCCTGTCCTGGTTGTTGTCATATGAGGAATCGGGAGAAGTCCCCCGATTTTGGTTATCAGGATACTGGTTCTGGTTATTATAATCGTCCATGAGATCTCCTTTCTCTGGTGCACTCAACCGTAAGGGGCCGCCTGTTCGCGGAGAAGAAGGCAAGCTGTCTCTGTCTGGCAGTGTACCAATTAGAGGGTATTGTAGCACGAAAAACGGTCCCTGTCCAGCGGCAGATAAAATCACCCTCGGATCTATTTAAACATCGGCACAAGATGTTTTTTATATACGGACAAATACGGGAAAAATGTATAAATATTCATGCCTGAAAAGAGAAAAAATAACAGAATATTGACAAAAATAACTAATCATAGTATAATATTCCACGGACAACAATCCAAGGAGGAGAATATTATGAAAAAATCATTAAGCCTGCTGCTCGCGGGCACATTGCTGCTGTCTGGCTGCTCAACAGAGCAGACAACTCAGACCGAGCAGACCACCCCGGCACAGACAGAAGCTGCCACAGAAGCCTCAACAGAAGCCCCCACAGAGACCGCTTCCGAAGCGACTGAAGAGGAAGAGGGCTTAAAGGATGGCACATACACTGCCACAGGTTCCGGCTACGGCGGGGATGTGGAAGTAGCCCTGACCGTGACGGACGGCAAGATGAGCGGCATCGAGATCACAGGGGGCAATGAGACCAGCCTGGTTCAGAACCGGATGCTTCCGGTGCTGGAGGAGAGGATACTGGAGGCCCAGTCACCGGTTGTGGACAGCGTGTCAGGAGCCACCTTTACTTCTTACGCGGTGAAGAAAGCGGTAGCTGACGCGGCGAAAGAGGCGGGAGTGGATTTTGGTGAGATCACCATGGCCACCGCTGGACCGGAAGAGGCGGCACAGGAACTGGAGGCGGTGGAAACCGACCTTGTGATCGTAGGCGGAGGCCCGGCAGGCCTTGGCGCGGCGATCGCTGCCAGCGACGCGGGACTCACGGACATCATTGTTGTGGAGAAGCTGGATATCTTAGGCGGCAATGGCAAGTTTGACATGAACTTTTTTGACCTGATCAACTCACAGGCCATGATCGAGGCTGGCAACGAGATGACAAAAGAGGAATTCATCGCCAGCAAGGAATCCAGCTGGGATTCGCCGGAGAGGATCCAGGCCTGGGCCGACGGCGAGTGGGAGCTGGATGAGTGGCTGAGAAGCTACGGAGTTGAGCTGAATTATAACTACGGCGGCACCAACCACATGGCTGAGGCGGATGCTTACGCGGGCGAGGAGATCCTGGATGGCATGGAAGCCAAGGTGAAGGAACTGGGCATTGATGTCCGCACAGGTACCAAGGGATATGACCTGATTATAGATGACAGCGGAAAAGTAACAGGAGTAAAAGTACAGAACAAGAACAACACCTATGACATCAACGCCAAGGCGGTGATCATCGCGACCGGCGGTTTCTGCTACAACAAAGAACTGCTGGCAGAGTACGCTCCCGGTTACGAGGTGCTGAACACGTCCAACCAGATGGGCGCGACCGGAGATTTTGTCAAGGTGTTTGAGAAGAATGGCTATGCTCTTGACCACATGGATACCATGAGCGTATTTTCCAATATCATCGTTCCCCGGAGGGACTTGACCGGAGGGGCTGATCTGGCGCTGGAGGTCAACGCGGAGGGAGAGCTGATGGTTCATGAGGGAACCAGCTTAGACAGAGGTAAGACCATCCTGGAGCAGACGGGAAAATCCGTGTTCTATATCACGGATCAGACCGGCTATGATTCTTTCTACCGCATCAGGAAGCATGTGGGACTGGGGTACTACTCACAGGGCGAGACGCTGGCTGATCTGGCGGAGGCCCTGGGAATCGACAAAGAACAGCTTCAGGCCACTGTGGATGAGTATAACAGCAACCTGCCGGAAGGCAAAAGGGCTTTTGACCAGGAAGGCCCGTTCTACGGCGTAAAGGTGGAAGCTGCCAACCATATGACCAAAGGCGGTGTTCTGGCCAATGAAAACGCCCAGGTACTGACCACGGAAAATGAGGTTGTGGAGGGACTCTACGCCGCGGGCGAGGTCACCAGCACAAGCGGGGCTTACAGTGCTGCCGTTGTATTTGGACGTATATCCGGCACAAAGGCCGCGGAATACATTCTGGGAGAATAACAGGGACATAAGAAGCCGCCGGTCCCAAGAGGACTGACGGAACCGTATAAGGGAGAGGCAAGGGATCGCTGACGCGGTTTCGGGCCTCTCTTTTTGGTTTTGCCGCCCACAGGGGCATTAGGGGAAAACAGGATTCCTTGTTCTTCACAAAAATTATCTGGACGCAGGTGGAGTTTCGCTATATAATGGGTAACAGTCCATTTAGGCGAAAGATTGTTGAAGAAAAATCAAGAGTAAAAGGAACAGGAACATATGGATATCATAAAAGCGTTACAGCAGGAGCTGAACATCGGCCGGGAGCAGGTAGAGGCCGCGGTGAAACTCATCGACGAAGGAAACACCATCCCGTTTATCGCCAGATACCGGAAGGAGCAGACAGGGGCTCTCAACGACGAGGTGCTGAGGAATCTGGATGAGAGGCTTCGGTATCTGAGAAATCTGGAGGAGAAAAAGGAGCAGGTGCTGTCCACTATCAGGGAGCAGGGGAAACTGACGCCGGAGCTGGAGAGACAGATCCTGGAGGCAGCCACCCTGGTGGCGGTGGAGGACCTATACCGGCCCTACCGTCCAAAGAGAAGGACAAGGGCCACCATTGCCCAGGAGAAGGGGCTGGAACCTCTGGCGGATCTCATTTCCCTTCAGATGACCAACGAGCCTCTTGAGAAAGCGGCACAGGCCTATGTGTCTGAGGAAAAAGGAGTGGCCAGCGCCGGGGAAGCCATAGCCGGGGCCGGGGATATTCTGGCGGAGCGTATTTCTGACGAGGCGAAGTACCGGACCTATATCCGGAACATCACCATGGAGGAGGGGACGATTCAGTCCGCGGCCAAGGATGAGAAAGCGGAGTCGGTTTACGAGATGTATTACAATTACGAGGAACCTATTAAAAGAGCGGCAGGCCACAGGATCCTTGCCCTGAACCGGGGTGAGAAGGAAAAGGTTCTGACCGTAAAGATCGCCGCCCCGGAAGCTGACCTTATCCGCTACCTGGAAAAACAGGTTATCGTCAGGGACAACCCCTACACCTCCCCGGTGCTGAAAGCCGTGGTGGATGATAGCTATAAGCGTCTCATCGCGCCTGCCATTGAGAGGGAGATCCGGAGCCAGCTGACAGAGACAGCGGAGGACGGTGCCATCAAGGTCTTTGGAAAGAACCTACACCAGCTTCTGATGCAGCCGCCTATTACAGGGAAGGTGGTGTTGGGATGGGATCCGGCCTTTCGCACGGGCTGCAAACTGGCAGTGGTGGATGAGACGGGAAAAGTCCTGGACACCGTGGTCATCTATCCCACAGCGCCTCAGAACAAGGTGACGGAAGCCAAAGCCATTTTAAAAAAAATGATCAGTCAATACAACATTTCCCTGATCTCCGTGGGAAACGGCACCGCTTCCCGGGAATCGGAGCAGGTGATCGTGGAGCTTTTAAAGGAGATTCCCGGCAAGGTTCAGTATATCATAGTCAACGAGGCAGGGGCTTCCGTGTACTCTGCCAGCAAACTGGCCACAGAAGAATTCCCCAATTTTGACGTGGGACAGAGAAGCGCCGCTTCCATCGCGAGGCGTCTCCAGGATCCTCTGGCGGAGCTGGTAAAGATTGATCCAAAATCCATCGGGGTGGGACAGTACCAGCATGACATGAACCAGAAGCATCTGGGGGAGGCCCTCCAGGGAGTGGTGGAAGACTGCGTCAACAAGGTGGGGGTGGATTTAAACACAGCCTCAGCTCCCCTTCTTGAGTATGTCTCCGGGATCAGCAAAGCATTGGCGAAAAATATTGTGGCCTACCGGGAAGAGCACGGCGCGTTCCAGAGCAGGAACCAGCTTCTCAAGGTGGCCAAGCTGGGCCCAAAGGCCTATGAACAGTGCGCGGGATTTATGCGGATCCAGGGCGGGAGCAATCCTCTTGACGGCACCAGCGTCCACCCGGAGAGCTATGAGGCAGCGGGGAAGCTTCTGAAAAAACTGGGATACGAGCCGGAGGAGATCGGAGCGGCGGGACTGAAAGACATCGGAAAGAAGATCAGGGATTACAAAAGCCTGGCACAGGAGCTGGAGATTGGAGAAATTACCCTGAGAGATATTGTAAATGAGCTTGAGAAACCAGCCAGGGATCCCAGAGACGAGATGCCAAAACCTATCCTGCGCACAGATGTTCTGGAGATGAAGGATCTGACACCAGGCATGATCCTCAAAGGCACTGTCCGCAATGTTATTGATTTCGGGGCGTTTGTGGATATCGGAGTCCACCAGGACGGCCTGGTGCATATCTCCCAGATGGCAAACAGGCATATCAAACATCCCATGGAAGTGGTCAGCGTGGGGGACATTGTGGAGGTGAAGGTTCTCAACGTTGATGTGGCGAAGAAGAGGATCGCCCTTACGATGAAGCTCTAGGGAGGGATATGGGATGGCCGCGGGGCCTATATTTAAGGAAGGAAAGGTAAGGTGAGGAATATGGCGGGGGAGGAGAGATTTCACTTTCATATTCAGATGGACGCGAAGGATCTGTGGATGTTCTCCATGTACCATGCCAACAAAGGGTACCTGGGAGTGTTTAATGTGCTGTTTACGCTGGCTTCCCTGTATCTTCTGGTGACTCAGTGGAGTCAGACCGGCATGGGGAGGAGGCTTCTTTTGCTGGTGTGTGTGCTGATGTTCACGGTTTGGCAGCCTGGGCTTTTGTTTTTAAAAGCCATGAAGCAGTTAAAAAATGACCGGATGAAGTCACCCATGGATATGACATTTACAAAAGAAGGCTTTACCGTGACCCAGAAAGACCAGTCCATGGATGTGGCGTGGGACCAGATCCGCGGGGTCGTGGGAATTCGGGGCGAGTATATCCTGTACATGGGACAGATGCGGGCTTATCTGATCCCGGACCGGATTCTGGGACAAGACAAAGAGAAATTCGCAGGATTTTTGAGGGAAGTGCTGCCAGGGGAAAGGCTTAAGAGGGTATAAAAATGACGGACATGATTTATGAGACAGAGGGACCAGAAGAGACCAGGGAGCTTGGGAGAAGGCTGGGCGAAGAGGCCGGGGCCGGGACAGTCTATTGCCTGGAAGGCGACCTGGGGGTGGGAAAAACCGTGTTCACCCAGGGCTTTGCCAGGGGCTTAGGGGTTCAGGGGCCGGTGAACAGCCCAACCTTTACGATCTTACAGCAATATGAGGACGGACGGCTTCCCATGTACCATTTTGACGCGTACCGCGTTGGAGATGTGGAGGAGATGGAGGAGATCGGCTATGAGGATTGTTTTTATGGAGAGGGAGTCTGTCTGATTGAGTGGCCCTCCATGATCAGAGAGATACTGCCAGAAGAGGCGGTGTGGGTCCTGATGGAGAAAAATCTGGAGAAAGGCTTTGACTACAGAAGGATCACCATAAAAAACTTGCGCCATGAAACATGGACAGAGGGGAGGAGATCATGAAAATACTGGGGATCGAGAGCTCGTCTCTGGTGGCGTCGGCGGCAGTGGTGTCTGACGGCATCCTGACAGCGGAATATACGGTAAATTTTAAGAAAACCCATTCCCAGACCCTGCTTCCCATGATCCATGAGATCGTGAATATGCTGGAGATGGATCTGAGGTCTTTGGATGCCATCGCGGTGGCGGGAGGTCCCGGGTCCTTCACAGGGCTCCGCATCGGCGGCGCTACAGCCAAAGGACTTGGGCTGGCTCTGAAAAAACCTTTGGTCCGTGTGCCCACGGTGGAGGCCATGGCCTACAATTTGTGGGGAAGCTCTGCCCTGGTGTGTCCCATTATGGATGCCAGGAGAAACCAGGTGTACACGGGGCTGTATCATGTGGAAGAGGGACTGGAAGAGGTGAGGCGGCAGTGCGCCATGGACATGGGAGAGCTGATCAGAATCCTCAATGGCATGGGGGAGACGGTGATCTTCCTGGGAGACGGGGTAGATGTGTGCCGTCCCCAGATCGAGGAAGAGATGAAGACGAATTTCCGGTTTGCCCCGGCCTCCCACAACCGGCAGAGGGCTGCCACGGTGGCCGCTCTTGGCATGGAATATTATAAGAAGGGGATGTTCGGGGATGCCGGTGCCTTTGTGCCGGATTATCTGCGGAAATCCCAGGCAGAACGGGAAAGAGAGGCAAAAAATGATCAGATGGATGCTTAAAGACGACCTAGACGCGGTGGCAGAGCTGGAACAGCTGTCCTTTTCGATTCCGTGGTCTTATGAAAATCTGGAGCAGGGACTGTCAAATGGTCTGGACCAGTACCTGGTCTGGGAAGAAAATGGCATGGCTGCCGGATATATTAATTTCAGGATCCTGGCAGGGGAGGGTGAGATCGAGAGGGTGGCGGTCCATCCGCTTTTGAGAGGCAGGGGTTTTGGCAGAAAATTGATGGAAGCCATGGTAGAATATGCCAGCGGTCAGGGAGTCAGGGACATAACATTGGACGTTCGGGTAAACAACCAGACAGCCATAAACTTGTATGAATCCTGTGGTTTTGTGAAAGAAGCTATCCGAAAGGACTATTACAGAGAGCCAACCGAAGACGCCATCATCATGTGGCGCCGCTTCGCATGAAACATTTTCCACTTAAAAATCACCGAAAAAACATTTATAATGTAGGGGTATCCACCAGGGTGCGGCCCGGTCTGATGAAAACTCCATAAGGACGGGATGGCAGGGGAAGACGCCCTCAGGAGAATGTGGAATCAAGAAAGGTGAGAATGAGATGAGAAAATACAAAAGTAATGGAGAACTGGAAACCGCCATCTGCAACTGCTGCGGAAAGAAACTGGCGGTGAGAGACGGCATTGTCCGGGAAGGGGTTCTGCGGGTAGAGCACACATGGGATTATTTTTCAGAGAAAGACGGGGAGATTCACGGCTTTGATCTGTGTGAGGAATGTTACGACCAGCTCCTGAATACTTTCCGTATCAGCGCGGAGGTAGAAGAAACAAGAGAATTTTTATAGTTTGGGTTTGATATTTCAGGCAATATCTGATAGGATAGGGGAAAAGAAAATGTAAAAGAATGGAGACTTTATTATGCTGGATATTTGCCTTCTGGGAACAGGAGGGATGATGCCGCTTCCGTACCGGTGGCTGACGTCCATGATGGCCCGCTGTGACGGCAGCAGCCTGCTGATCGACTGCGGAGAAGGGACCCAGATCGCTTTGAAAGAGAAGGGATGGAGTCCAAAGCCCATTGACATTATATGTTTTACTCACTATCACGCGGATCATATCAGCGGTCTTCCCGGCCTTTTGCTGACCATGGGAAACGCGGAGCGGACAAAACCCCTGACCCTGGTAGGCCCCAGAGGCTTGGAGCGGGTGGTGGCCGCTCTGCGGACCATCGCGCCGGAACTGCCTTTTCCTCTGCGGTTCGTAGAGCTGACGGAACACAGGGAACACCTGGAGCTGGGGCCGTACCAGATCGACGCTTACAGAGTGAATCACAACGTGGTCTGCTACGGCTATGCCATATCCATCCCCAGGGCGGGAAGATTTGACCCGGAGCGGGCTAAGGCCCAGGGGATTCCCTTAAAGCTGTGGAGCCGCCTGCAGAAAGGCGAGACCATGGAGGCGGAGGGAAAAGTATATACGCCTGACATGGTTTTGGGACCTTCCCGCAGGGGGCTGAAGGTGGTCTACTGCACAGACACAAGGCCGGTTCCTGTTATAGCGGAGTATGCCAGGGAGGCGGATTTATTCATCTGCGAGGGCATGTACGGGGAAGAGGGGAAAGAGGCCAAGGCCAGAGAGTACAAGCATATGACTTTCTATGAGGCAGCCAGGATAGCAAAGGAGGCCAGGCCCAAAGTCATGTGGCTGACTCACTACAGCCCTTCCCTGAACAGGCCGGAGGAGTACATGGACAAGGTGAGGGAGATTTTTCCTGCCGCTGTGGCCGCCAGGGATGGAAGGACAGCGGAACTGGATTTTGAAGAGGATTAAAGATGAAGAAAAACAGAACCGAAGAAGATGTCTATATTCTCGCGGTGGAGAGCTCCTGCGACGAGACCGCTGCCGCTGTGGTGAAGAACGGCAGAGAGATTTTGTCGAATGTGATCGCGTCCCAGATCCCGCTGCACACTCTGTACGGCGGCGTGGTTCCGGAGCTTGCTTCCAGAAAACACATGGAGAAGATCAATCAGGTCATCCAGGCGGCTTTAGACCAGTCAGGGATGACCTTGGAGCAGATCACCGCCGTGGCGGTCACATACGGCCCGGGACTGGTTGGAGCCCTTCTGGTCGGGGTGGCGGAGGCCAAGGCCATCGCCTACGGGGCAGGCAAGCCTCTGGTTGGAGTCCATCACATTGAGGGCCATGTGTCCGCCAATTTTATCGAGCATCCGGACCTGGAGCCGCCCTTTGTGTGCCTGATTGTATCAGGCGGCCACACCCACCTGGTGGTGGTGAAGGATTACGGAGAGTTTGAGATCCTGGGGCGCACCAGGGATGACGCGGCCGGTGAGGCATTTGACAAAGTGGCAAGAGCCGTAGGACTGGGTTATCCCGGCGGGCCCAAGGTGGACAAGGCGGCAAAGAGCGGGAATCCTCTGGCTATCCATTTTCCCCGGGCCAGGGTGGAGGGAGCGCCCTATGATTTCAGCTTCAGCGGCCTGAAATCAGCGGTGCTCAACTACATCAATCACGCCAACATGATGGGTCAGGAGATCAATGTGCCGGACCTGGCGGCTTCCTTTCAATATGCGGTAGTGGATGTGCTGGTGAGCCACACAGTGGACGCGGCCAGGGAACTGGGATATGATAAGGTGGCCATCGCGGGCGGCGTGGCTTCCAACTCAGGCCTGCGGGATGAGATGAGAAGGAGATGTAAAAAGCAGGGGCTGAAACTGTACTATCCGTCTCCCGTCTTCTGTACTGACAACGCCGCTATGATCGGAACCGCCGCGTATTATGAGTATATCAACGGAGTGAGAAGCGGCTGGGATCTGAACGCTGTGCCCAATCTCAGGCTGGGGGAGCGGTGAAGTAAAAAACCATAAGCTGCCTTGGAGCCCCGGGTCAGGGGCAATACATAAAATAAGAGAAAGAGGAGATAATATGGGAAAAGAGGGGCCTGGGCCAAGGCTTGGGAATGAGAAACGGCTGGTAACCGCCATCGTCCTGGCGGCGGGAAAAGGCAGCCGCATGGAGACTGGGGTGCGCAAGCAGTATCTGGAGCTGGAAGGACGTCCTCTTATATGCCATGCCCTGGAAGCATTTGAGAAAAGCCCCGTTGACCGTGTGATCCTGGTTTCAGGAGCCGGTGAGGAAGAGTTTTGCCGAAGGGAGATCGTGGAACGCTACGGATTTAAGAAGGTAGAGGCAGTGGTGCCGGGCGGCCGAGAGCGGTATCATTCTGTGTACGAGGGACTGAAAGCGGCAGAGGGCAGCGCTGATGTGCTGATCCATGACGGTGCCAGGCCTTGTATCACCAGGGAGATCATCCAGGCAGCCATGGATGGCGCGGCGGCTTACGGTGCCTGCGCGGCGGGGATGCCTGTGAAGGATACCATCAAGATGGTGGACGACCAGGGCAACGCGGATCACACACCGGATCGAAGTCACATGTGGCTGGTGCAGACTCCTCAGGCATTTTCCTATGAGCTGATTAAAAAGGCCTACGACCGCCTGTTTGAACATCCGTCTGCCCAGGAAGGGATCACCGATGACGCCATGGTAGTGGAGACCATGACCAGGCATAAAGTCCGCCTTTTTAAAGGAAGCTACGAGAACATTAAAGTGACTACTCCTGAGGATTTGGAGATCGCGGGAATTTTTTTGAGAAAAATGGAAAAAACTGTTGACATATAGAAGATTTGGTGATATTATAATCAAGCTGTCACCGACGAGGAGACAGTGAAAAGCCTTCCGATGATGAGCTTTGAAAAAACTTCAAAAAAGTGAAAAAAGTACTTGACAAAATCTGGAAAGTGCTGTAGAATTGAAAAGCACGTTTGGAGAGGTATCGAAGCGGTCATAACGAGGCGGTCTTGAAAACCGTTTGTCCGAAAGGGCGCGTGGGTTCGAATCCCACCCTCTCCGTTTAAGACATTTTTATAGAAACACCATGTTTAGGCATTGGTACAAGCAGAAGTACCCAAGTGGCTGAAGGGGCTCCCCTGGAAAGGGAGTAGGTCGTTAGTAGCGGCGCGAGGGTTCAAATCCCTCCTTCTGCGTTGGCTTTCTTAAAGAAAGCAGAGGAACCTTGAAAATCGAAGATCAAACAGTATGCGAGACCCTGAAAATTCCAAA
>CAJUSJ010000058.1 GCA_910588865.1 uncultured Lachnospiraceae bacterium | reverse complement strand
AGGACGTGGTTCCCATTGACATTGTTTCGGATCACCTTCCGGAACAGCATATAGCGTCGCGGATGCACCAAACGAACCCTGACAATTCCCAAGAGTAGTTAAACCGGATATTCTGATTTACCACTCTTTTATATTTTTATTCGTTTTTGTGTATAATATCCATTTTCCATTTTTTGATACTTTTTCTCTCTAAATCCCACTTACAAGATTAAAATTGTCTATATATTTACTCAATTTGCTTGCATCAGTCACTCTCTGTGACACAGCCATGTCCTTTCATGACAGCCCGGAAGCTCTCGACCGTATTCTCACGGAGAATCTGGAGGCGGAGTTTGTGCAGATCGCACTGAACTATTATGACTGGGACAGCGAGCTTGTACAGCCGAGACGATGTTATGAGGTGATCCGCAGGCACAACCGCCAGGTCATTGTAATGCAGCCAGTAAAGGGCGGTATGCTGGCACAGGTGCCGGATGGCGTGAGAAGCGAGATGGAGCAAATGCGGCCCGGTATGACGCCGACTTCCTGGGCAGGCCTTGAGGGGGTCATTGTGGTTCTATCCGGTATGTCCACCTGCGGCAGATAGAGGATAACACTTCCTATATGCTGGTGATTTAATCTTTATTTTTTTTCCAGAAGGAGTTTGGAGACAGCTGTAAATACCTGATATTTTTTCCATATCACATACACTTTCGTGTGGAGTATCGGCGTGACCGGGCGGAAGCAGATGCCGCTGTTTGGGGTTGTTTCAATCAGACGGTTAAAGGTAAGACAGATTCCTAGCCCCTCTTTAACGAATACGGCACCATTGTTGGAAAGGTTGAAAGTTGCCATAATATTCAGATGGTCAGCCTTTTCTCCGCGCCGCCTTGGCAGATCTGATTTTGTGGACTGCTCTGAGCAGAAAATGTGATCATGGATGCCGGGATAGTGTCTGTTCAATCTGCCGACAGCCTGAGCCAGCGGATCTTCCGCCCTTTTGCGCGGGAGCATTCCTTCTTTGGTGAGATGGATACTGTAATTGCTGCGGACAAACAGTTTTTTTCCAAGTTCTGTTTCCAGTTCTTTCATCTGCTTTGACAGGGATGACTGGGATATGTGGAGACGTTGTGCCATCCTTGTCATGGTTTCCTCCCTCGCTATTTCCAGAAAATATCGCAAGACTCTGATTTCCATATAATTTCACATTTCCTTTCGGTTCGTCAGGGTGCTCTGATTATAGTCATTACTAAAATGGAAGTCAATGAAAGATGAATGAAATATGACAATTCTTGAGCAGATGCAGGCATTTTTAGTGGAACTGGAATCCAATAAATATATTGTAAATTCCGTGGATTATACCGTGCCTTTTGAAACGATTGCCTTCTGTTCTTTCTATATCTGGGTCAGTAGAGGATACCATGGACATGTAATAGCTAAATCCAATGAAATCCACGGTTCCTCCCTGGATGGTTTCCGGGTCTTTGTCTTCTGTCTTTATGACAATATGCTCTCTCTCAAATTCTTTTCGTTTGTATTCCGGATAATATCCTTTGCGCTGTACATCCATTTGAATCCCATTTCTCCTATTAAGGCAATGTCTTCTTTGTAGTGATGATAGAAATCCGTGGCATTGTGGCTGGGATAGAAGGTATCCTCTAAAATGGTTCCTGTTGTATGGACCGGCACCTGTCCGGTCATGGTACTGTCAACGGGAACTTTCCCGATGCTGCCATCGGCATTCCGCGACAGAATCTTTCAGCCCGCGGCATAGCTGTTTTATTTATCTGACTTATGAAAAGATAATTCTATGAAACAGAAAGTTATAGTACCGTTAGAAACCAGCATGAGATCCTGGTCAAATTCGAGGTAACAATAATCTACATATAAACCTCAGATTTTCCGCGGAAAACTCGAATATAGGGAAGGAGAAAACGGTTATGCCCGCCGCGAAGAGATGAACTGTCACCATATCATTTTGCGGCAGCCCCTTATAAGTTTAACCCTTTTTTGCCAGATGGGATACCAGAAGCAGCCCTCCATAACACAAACTTAATACACCGATATGAAGAGAGGTGGAGAGAAAAAGAGGCAGAGTATCAAAACCGTCCCATATGGAAAACAAGGCATAGTAGATTCCAATGGAGATGATCAAAAAGAATGACGGTTTTAAGATAATATCCCAGGTGTTCCAGGTAAAGGTCACGATTCGCTTTAGGGACAGCAGGTGGAGAAGGGCCAGAAGCAGTTCGCTTGCCAGCATGCCCCACAGGTAGGCCATGATGCCAAGGGAAGGGATTCCCACAAGGACAAAGCCGAGACGGAGGATGAGGGCTGCCACGTTTTGAAAAAAGGTGGTGGCGGTCTTTCCCAGCCCATTCAGGATGCTGCCCATAGTGGTGGCCAGGTACAGGAATGGACATAGCCAGGCCAGAATCTGCATGAAGACACCTGCTGAAGAGTCTTTAAAAACACCGGTTCCAAGCTCCGGGCCGAACATGGTAAAGACTCCGACACACAGGATCCCCATGTACAGACTGTATCGCAGGGACATGGAGATGGTTCGGGAGATCCGAGATTGGTCTCCTTCAGCCTGGGCTTCTGCCACTGTGGGAAGTAAAAGTACGGCCATGGAGTTGGTGATGGCGGAAGGGAAGAGGATAAAGGGCATAGCCATTCCCGTAAGGACCCCATAGATGCTCAGGGCTTCCCGGGATGACAGGCCGTAGGCGGAGAGGCTTCCCGGAATCCAGATGGCCTCAGCGCTGGAGAGCAGGTTTAAGACCAGTCGGTTGCCCATAAGGGGCAGGGCCAGGGCCATGAGCGGCGGGGCGGTCTCGAAAAAAGAAGACAGGAGAGGGGACTGGGCCCCTGACTGTTTGGAAAAAAATGGTGTATGGGGATTCGCGGCAGCTGGTGTCACCGCTGATACATCAGGGTCCGAAGGCCTTTCGCTGCCCCTGGAAGTAAAAAGACAGAAGCAGAGCACAGAAAAAAGGCAGGCAGCCACTTCCCCGATGAGATGTCCTACAACTGCCAGTTCCACGGTGATCGCCCGTCCGCTTTCTGTCAAAATGTCGGCGATGAGAAATACGGCGGCCATGCGGATGGTCTGCTCCACGATCTGAGATATGGCCGGAACATTGGTTTTTTTTGTGCCGTAATAATAGCCGTTAACACACGCGTGAACCGCGGAAAAAGGTACAGACGCAGCCATAAAAGGCAGCAGGGAGGCGCAGCGGTCCTCCATGAGTATGTAGTGAGACAGGGGGGCGGAAAACCGGATGATCAGCCCGGTCAGCCCAAAGGCCAGGGACAGGGAGATTACAAGCCCGGCGCGAAAGATCTGTTTCCCTTTATGGACGCCCGCTGCCACAAACCTGGATATGGCTGTCTGGATGGAACCAGCGCACAGGGCGAAACAGATCCCATAGATCGGATGAACCATGTTGTAGATGCCAAGACCTTCTCCGCCGATGGTCCGAGAGAGAAAGATTCGGTAAAAAAATCCCAGCACCCTTGTGGCAAAGCCGGTGGCTGTCAGAAGAAGGGTGCCGGTGATCAGGGTGTGTTTTTTAAAAAAATCGGTCATAAAGGCTCCGGAAAAAGGATATTGGTATAACATATGCGGGATAAAGGGCGAGTAGAACATTGTGTCTGTACGGCTGCTTTCCAAGGCAGGCTCTCTCCAGTCATGGTTCAGAATGGCCATACATTCCTCAGGGCATTTGTTGCCCCTGCCTGGAGAAGGCTCTTCTTTGAAAAAACCAGATTTAACTTAACTAAGCATATTGGGGGATATTGAGGAGTATTTAGAAAAAGTGCACAAAAAAAGAATAGAATATCGTAGATATGTAACAAAAATTGTGATTTGACAACGTTTGCATTGAAAAATGACAAAAAAATGCTATAATGAAAGCACAAGAAATAAAAAAATGCTAGGAGGTATGAAAAAATGCGAAAAATGACGCAGCTGAAACGAAGGCTGGCCCTTGTTTTGTCAGCGGCCATGGTTTTAAGCGGGCCGTCTGTGCAAACGTTTGCGAATCAGATGGACATCAGAGTTTCAGCCACTCAGAAAAAGGACGGTGACGCTGTGGCAACAGACAATAATGGGGTCCCTGCCACAGACTCCAACAGCACCAGGTGGGATGGACCGTGGAAAGCCATTGCCTTCGGTCAGTCCACGGATTTAAATTTCAGCTCCAATGTGCTAGAGGACAAGGTGGGGACCAACTATGTGTGGCCGGTAGGCTCTGATGAGGCCCTTCCAAGTGAAAAAGAGGCCCCTGTACAAGATGTGGTCATTGAGTCCAGAGGAGGAAAGATCCAGACAGGCCACGACGGATTGACATTTTATTACACAGAAGTTCCCACTGACAAGAATTTTTATCTGTCAGCGGATGTAACCATTGAACATATGGGACCAGAGAACGGCAAAGCCCCCAATGCCCAGGAAGGCGCGGGCCTGATGGTCAGAGATGTCAATGGTGTCGCGAGAAAAGATCCCCTAGAAGAAGGCTATGAAGAGTATCCGGCAGCCTCCAACATGGTCATGCTGGAAGTCATGGCAGCCTCCAAGTCAGTAAACGCGGGACTGAATATCAAAGCCATGGCAAGATACGGGGTTAACAGCCCGGCAGGCAATCTGAACACGCCTACCCCCAGCTCCGTATTCGCGAAAAATGTGGCAGAGGCGGATGGCAGTAAAGCTCCGGCGGGAGTGCCTCATCCGGATAAGAACTATTATAATGCCAAGATGAAGCTGATCCTGGAGAGGACAGATGAGGGATACACGGAGACCTATATCGGGGAAGACGGCACAAAGGAGGCCTACACCTTTACAGATAAAAACGTGACTCCCAATATTGTGGCCCACCTGGACAAGGACTACATGACCGTAGGATTTTTTGCTTCCAGAAATGCCAGGATGAAGGTGGAGAATATCCAGCTGTATGTGTCTGATATAGGAACCGCGGACACAACCCCGGCCTATGTGGCACCGAACAGTGAGAAGGCGGAGCTCCATGAGGCTTCTGCTTCCTACACCAACAGCGGCGACTATACGGTTCAGGCGCTGGTAAGCCTGGACGGTGTCATCAGCGTGACCCAGGATGGCAAAAAGATCGCGGACAGCCAGGCGGTGGAAGGCGGAGTCCAGTTTGCTTATCCAGCTGTAATTGAAGGCCAGGAATCAACATTTGTGCTGGAGTATATGGCAGACGAAGGCTCTGAGGCCGGCAAGGTAAAGACTGCCGCCATAACTGTCAAGAAAGAAAGCTACAAGGATGAGCTGTTCGCGTCACCTCAGGGAACACCGGAAGGAGCGGGAACCAAGGAAAGTCCCATGGACATCAAGACCGCTGTGGAGAAAGTGGTTCCAGGCGGAACTGTGTACATGCTGGAAGGGGAGTATGAGCCATTTGAGATTCCCCTGACTTCTTCAGGAAATGAGGAGGCCATAAAGTCCCTCATCGCTGTTGGAAAGGTTGTGGTCACTGGCGGAAAATCTCAGCTCTTTGTGCTGAATTCCGACTACTGGTATGTAAAAGGTCTGGATGTGGACGGCAAGGATGAGGTTGGTTCCAGAGGAGTTATGATCCATGGAAGCAACAACACGGTGGATACCTGTCTGATTCACAACACTTCCAGCGACGCGGGATTGACCATCACCAAGAAGAGAGGCAGCAGAAGCTTGTGGCCGTCTTACAATACAGTGGTTAACTGTGAGTCTTATGAAAACCGGGATGAATCCGGCATTAACGCAGACGGATTTGCTTCCAAATCCCAGTCCGGCGACGACAATGTGTTTGAAAACTGCGTATCTCATGACAACGCGGATGACGGATGGGATCTGTACAACACCCTGGCGGCAGGCCCCAACGGACGTACCATCATTAAAAACTGTGTGGCTTACAACAACGGCAACAACGGTTTCAAGCTGGGCGGCGAAGGACGAGAGGTTGCTCACCAGTTATTAAACTCCATTGCTTACAACAATGGCCTGGACGGCATTACCGACAATTTTAACTCAGGAGAGCTGCTGATCCAGAACAACACAAGCTATGACAACAAGAGATTTAACATTATTTTAAGGCCCAGTCCCTACAAGACAGACGAAAAGGGCCAGCTGACAGCGGATGGCACTGTAAAGAACAATGTATCCTACCGCTCAGATGAGTACAGCCTGAGCCTTGACAAGGTGTATGACGACAAGGTGGCATGCAAGATCAATGAAAACAACTTTTTCTATATGGATCAGAAAAACTCTGTGTCAGCGGAAGACTTTGTGACCCTGGACAAAGAGCGGTGCTACCAGTGGGTAGATGGAAAGATCGTGTTCGGCGATTTCTTAAAACCAGCAGAGGGAAGCGAGATCCGCGAAGCCGGAGCGGGAACCTATCTCAATGAGGAGGATCCGGACCAGCCGGATACTTCATGGATCACTGTGCCGGAGCCGGAGATCAGCCAGGATGACCTTGACAAGCTGGATGACCAACAGAAAGAGGAGGCTAAGCGGCAGATCGGGGAGCAGACCGCGGAGATCGAAAAGGCTATTAATGAGGCGGTAAACAGCCAGGAGTTTGTAAAACAGGGAATCGAAGGGTTGGAAGAGGTAATCAGAGAGCAGCAGCTTCCAGAATCAGTGGAACTGAAGCAAACCCTGGACGATATTGAACTGGAGACAGTGATAACCGTCGGGGATGACGGGACGGTGACAGCCACAGTCCTGATCAAAAAGTTGGTCTATGACATCAGCCTGTATGACACAGAGAGCGGAGAGAAAGTAGAACTGTCCAACAATTCCAGAATTATCCGTTTCCCGGTGGTTCTTCCTTCCCAGGGAATTGATCCCGCCGCGAAGTATGTAAAGACGACTCACAAAGAGAACGTTACATATTCAGTTATAGCTGATGACAGCGGAACAAAGCACACTGTCATAGAGACCAGGTCCTTCAGCCCCTTTGTCCTGGAGTTTACAGCATCCAAGCCAGCGGAAAAACCAGACAATAGCAGAGGCGGAAGTTCTGGTTCCGGTTCTTCCAAAAGGCCGACGGCCCAGTGGATACAGGACAATGTAGGTTGGTGGTATCGAAACAGTGACGGAACATGGCCCGCGGATTGCTGGAGCCAGCTGACCTGGAACGGTTCAAGCCAGTGGTACCGGTTTAATAAGGAAGGCTACATGGTTACTGGCTGGTATCTGGATACAGATGGAAACTGGTATTTCCTCCACAACGTATCTGACGGGACCCAGGGCTACATGTATACGGGCTGGCATCAGATCAGCGGAAAGTGGTACTATTTCCGGGAGAACGCGGGCGGTCCCATGGGATCCCTTGTGGTGAACGGGACAACACCTGACGGGTATCAGGCAGACGGGGATGGCGTGTGTGCGGAATACCAGGGTAGATAGCCCCTAACTTGCGCTAAAAAACAGCTCCTTTTCGGTAAGAATTCAGATGTGATAATTCTTATCGAAAAGGAGTTTTTTCATGCCGCGTCACCCATAACAACAACATCAAATTTCTGTTCTGTCTCATAATTTATGATATCACATCACAATTTAGGAATAACAAACATGTCAAGTTATTATCTTGTCCATTCAGACGAAAAAAAGGACTGATTTACGAATTCTCTGTTAGAGGTATTGCCTATTCCTCTGTATAATGCTACAATCATCACAGACAATTATAAAGGCATCCGGTGCTGTCTCTTCAGGACTGTTTGGGGGACAGGTAAAAGGGAAACAGGTGAAAGTCCTGTACGATCTCGTCACTGTAAGCGGGGAGCAAAAAGCCAGGCGTGTACACGCGGTCACTGGGAAACCGGGAAGACGGCTTTTGTGTGAAGATCCGCAAGTCAGGAAACCTGCCGGTTGTTGGTACGGGAATGAGAATTCCAGATCACGAGGCATTGATTGTACCGTTTTTAACATACCCCGAAGGCGGGAGAAGAAAGATTCTCACGCTGAGGTTTGGGGTGTGTTTTTGGTGTACCTTACCTTCTGATTCATTGTGGGATATTCTCCCGTATTTTCCTGACAAATTGACTGCTGTCCAACAAAATATTTTGATTAAGGCGGAGGAAACAACATGAGAAAAAGGTTTTTAGCGCTGTTACTGGCCTGTTCCGCGGCCATGGCCTTTACATCCGGATGCAAAGATGGAAGCGCCCCGGGCCAGAAGGCGGCCCAGACTCAGGAAGCTGAGAGAGGGTCAGCGGCAGATGGTCAGAAAACGTCTCGGGAAGAGGAGGCCAAAGGTAACCCTAATGAGGAGACGGAGGTAGTCATCGCCACATATCGGGATGCGGTTCAGGGAAGCGGAGACGCGTTCTACTGCTGGGAGGGGACTTACGTGTGGGAGGCACTGACAACGAACAACGGAGGGGTTATAGAGCCGTGGCTGGCACAGTCCTGGGAACACAATGACGCTTGTACAGAGTGGACGTTCCGCTTAAGGGATGACGCGTTTTTTACCGATGGAATACAGTTCAACGCGGATACATGTCTGGAGAATATTGACCGGTGGACTCATGGGATTACTTCAACCTACACATCTTTAAGCGTGGAAAAATCCTTTCCCAACTTAGATAAGATGGAGAAGGTTGACGAGTTTACGGTGAAATTTACATTTACACAACCCATTACCACCCTGGAGTATGTTCTGTCTGACTACGGCAGCCCCATGTTCAGTCCGGGCTGTTTTGACAAGGAGACAGGGGTTATCTCCGATTACGCCGTGGGTACGGGCCCCTACAAGATCACGGATCATGTGGATGGGGAGTATGTGCTTCTGGAACGAAATGACGATTATTATGGAGAGAAAGGGAAAGTGAAATATTTCAGGATCCGCTGTATTCCAGATGCCCAGACCCGGATTTCTGCTTTAAAGGCAGGGGAAGTTATGGGCCTCGCAGACAATGGGGCCATCACCATGGCTGGAGCGAAAAACCTCTGCGATACAGACGACAATTTTTCCATGGACAGCACCCCCAGCCACATGACCGAGTATATTATGTTCAACTGTAACAATGAATTTTTGGCGGACAGGCGTATGCGGGAGGCGTTAAACCTGGCCACTGACAGGGAGAGCGTCTGTGGTGTTCTCTACAATGGGCTTTTGGAACCAGCCTATTCTTTTCTGAGCGCTCAGTCTGTTTTTCATCTGGATCTTCAGGGGGAGTACGATCTGGAGAGGGCAAAGGCGCTGGCCAGAGAAGTTCTGGATGAGAAAGGCGCGGACCACGCGGACATGACCATGATCATCCGGTCCAGCACAGCTTCCGACTACAACTGCAAGGCAGTGGCGGAGTATTTAAAACAGGTTTACCAGGAGCTTGGTGTTTTTTTCAGCATTGAGATCGTGGATTCCTCCATCTATAAGGAGAGGCAGCAGGAGGGGAGCTATGACATGACCCTGACCGTGTTCGGCATGAACAACGGGGATCCCGCCTCCACATTCAAACAGTATTTTGCCAGCGACGGCAACAGCAACCATTCCTTAAATTATAATTACTACAACGAGAAGATTGATGAGCTGGTGGCAAAGGCCCCTGCCCTCGCGGATGTGGAGGAGAGAAGCAGGATCTATGATGAAATCCAGACCGTTCTTTTTGAGGACAGCGCCTGTATCCCCATCTGTTATCAGATCAATGTCAACATCCACAACAAAGCCATTGAACACTATAGGGGAAGGACTTTCGGGGTAGGACTTCCCACCATTTCATGGACCGAGTAAACCTATGTGGACTCTCATACGATACATTTTAAAGAAAATGGCCCTTCTGGTGCCAGTGCTGGTGGGCATCAGCGTTATGGCCTTCGCCCTGGGAGCCATGTCTCCGGGGGATCCGGTAGACCAGGTGCTCAATCCCAATGGAAATGAATCCTACACAAGAGAAGAGTACGACCAGATGTCAGCCCGCATGGGGCTTGACAAGCCAGTTCACATACAGTACATAAATTGGCTTGGAAATCTTTCGCAGGGGGATCTGGGCCGATCCTTTTTCACCAACAAGAGCATTGTGGAGCAGCTTGCCAGAAGGATTCCCATATCTGCCCGCCTGGCAGGGCTCAGCATGATAGTTACGGTGGTCCTGGGGGTGGGAGGCGGTGTGGCCATGGCGGTCTGGAAAGACAGGTTTTTAGACCACCTGCTGGGAGCGTGTTCTGCCGTCGCGCTGTCGGTTCCGGGATTCTGGACCGCCATTGTTCTGATGGGACTGTTTGCCGAGAAATGGAAACTGCTGCCAACCAGCGGCATTGTCTCAGGCACCGGTTATCTGCTTCCGGCGGTGACCCTGGCTATCCCAAGCACAGGGGCCTGCGCCAGGCTTACAAGGAACGCCATCCTGGACGAGGTTGGACGCCAGTATGTGACCGTGGCGGTTTCCAAGGGGTTAAGCCGCCGTCAGACCATTGTGTTTCACGCGCTTGGCAACGGGTTGATCCCTGTTGTTACTTATCTGGGAACCCACATGGCCGGGATCCTGGGAGGCGCTTCCATTGTGGAGACGATTTTCGCTGTCCCCGGCATTGGAAGTTACGCCATCTCTGCCGTCCAGTCCAAGGACTATTACGTGGTACAGGCTTATGTGCTGTTTTCAGGTCTTGTGTATGTGGCGGTCAATATTCTGCTGGATCTTCTCTATATGGCCATAAATCCAAGAATCCGGAGAGGGGAGGCGGGGCAGTGAAGCTTATGACCGTGAAGATGAAGGCAGCTCTGGTGATCCTGGGAGGGATCCTTCTGGCCAGCGCCCTGGCTCCCCTGATCGCGCCCTGGGACCCTCTGGCCTCTGACCTGGCCAGAGCCCTGGAGGGGCCGTCGGGGGAGCATCTTCTGGGAACGGACAATATTGGCCGGGATCTTTTGAGCCGGGTTCTCTACGGAGGCCGCCAGTCTATCCTCCTGGCACTGGCGGCCACGGCCCTTTCCATGGCCTTGGGCTTTGTGCTTGGGCTTTTTGCCGGATATTTTCAGGGAGGAGCGGACATGGTTATCACCACGGCGTCCAACATTTTCCAGGGATTGCCGGGCATGACTTTGATGATCGCGGTGGCGGGCATTATGGGACAGGGGGTAAAAAGCATGCTCCTGGCCATTGTCTTAAATTCCTGGGCGGGCTTTTCCCGGATCGTGCGGGGGGAGGTCATGAGGCTAAAGCGGGAAAGCTTTGTGGACGGCCTAAAGACCGTAGGAGCGGGGAATTTCAGGATCCTGTTTCTGCACATCGCTCCCAATCTCTTTGGAACCTTGTGTGTAATGTTTGCCACCCGGGTGGCTGGAAACGTGATCGCCGTGGCCTCCATGAGTTTTCTGGGACTGGGACTACAGCCGCCAGCGCCTGACTGGGGAGTGATGATCAATGACGCCAGACAGTATTTTCGGCAGAGGCCTCTTCTGGTCCTGGCACCTGGGCTGTGCGTTGTGCTGTTGTCCTTGAGCGTCAATCTGGCGGCGGATGGGCTGAGAGACTGGATGGATACCCGGGGTGAGAACGCGGACAGTATGTGAGTGTGCCTCTGCTGTCGGCGGCTGGTTCTGCTGATGAGCGCCGGTCAGGAGATGGTACAGAATGGGGGAAGAGAAAAATGAGCCGGGATATTGAGATTAAGGAACTTAATGTTTCTTTTATGAATTATGGCAGGGAGACCGGGGTGGTTACTGACGTGAACGCCAGATTCCCGGAGGGCAGTATAACCGGTCTGATCGGGGAGAGCGGAAGCGGAAAGTCTGTGCTGGGGATGTCCATACCGCGGCTGCTGCCGGCATCGGCTAAGATCAGGGGAAGCTGTTTATATGACGGCCGCGACCTGCTTACGCTCTCTGAGAAGGAGATGAAAGAGGTGAGAGGAAAGGAGATCGCTCTCATACCACAGAACCCTACAGAGTCGTTAAATCCTATCCGCGTGGTTGGAAGACAGCTTGTGGAGTGTGTCACAGCCCATGAGAAAAAAGGAAAAAAAGAAGCCCGGGAACGGCGCGACCTGCTGCTTCGCCGCTTTGGATTTGAGGACCCAAAACGGATCAATGGTTCTTATTCCTTTGAGATGAGCGGCGGCATGAATCAGAGAGTGGTCTCTGCCCTGGGACTGATGAACCGCCCTAAATGGGTGATCGCCGACGAGCCCACCAAGGGCCTGGATGCCATCCTGCGGCACCAGGTATATGAGGTTCTCAAGGACATCGGAAAGTCGGAAGTAAAAGGGATGCTGGTGATCACCCATGATATCATCCTGGCCAGAGCCTTGTGCCACAGGCTGATGGTGCTCTATAAAGGCTGTGTGATGGAGCAGGGGGAGACGAAAGCGGTCCTGGAAACGCCCATGCACCCCTATACCAGAGGACTCATAGGCTCCCTTCCGGAAAAAGGCATGCATCCCATCGGGCGCGCGGACCGGGAGAAGGTGGGCTGCCTTTCGGGGTGCCGGTTTTACCCCAGATGCCCCTGGGGACAGGAGAGATGCGGGAAAGAGATGCCGCCGGAGGCCAGGCTTTTGGACGGGCGGACAGTGAGGTGTTTTCAATATGCTTGAGGTAGAAGGGCTTTCAAAGAAATTTGTTAAAGGAGTACTCCGCGGACAGACCGTGGAGGCGGTAAAGGAGGTTTCCTTTTCACTTCCAGAGGGGAAGACCCTGGGAATCGTGGGAAATTCCGGATGCGGAAAGACAACCCTGGCCAGGATCCTTCTCTCCCTTCTGACCCCGGATCGGGGAAGCGTCCGCATAGATGGGGAGGAGCTGTTTTCCAAGGGCAAAAATAGGGACCGGGCCAGGACCAGAAAGATCCAGATGATCTTCCAGAACCCGGAAAGTTCCTTAGACCCGGCAAAGAAGATCGGGTACAGCTTAGAGGAGCCCATGAAGATCCATGGCATGTATGACCGGGGAGGGCGGCGGGATAGGATCTGCCAGCTTATGGACCTTGTAGATCTCAGGGAGGACCTTCTGGACAGACGGCCCCATCAGCTGAGCGGCGGGGAGGCCCAGAGGGTCATGATCGCCAGGGCTCTGACCCTAAAGCCTAAGATCCTGATCCTGGATGAGCCCACCAGTATGCTGGATGTGTCCGTCCAGGCCCAGGTGCTGAACCTGCTTAAGGATCTCCAGGAGAACCTGGGGCTGAGCTATGTGTTCATCTCCCATGATATTCCCGTGGTCCGCTGGTTCTGCCATGACATAGCGGTGATGCGGCAGGGACGGTTTGTGGAGATGGGGAGTTACTGTTCAGGTAGGTCCGCGCGCTTGCCGCGCTGACCGTGTGATAAACTGGGCCAGAGAGCAAAAATCCCATCGCCGCAGGCGATTTTCATGGATTTTTGCCAGTTGCTGTGAACGTATGTGAACAGTAACGATGGGAAAAACTTGACAAAAAGTTTTTGACAACGCAATTGTAAATCTTTCCAAATTTTGTTATACTGAAACTAATCCATGGCCATAAGGCCTTATGCGGTTAAAAAATACACATATAGTTCAGGAGGAGTACACGTATGAGAAAGACTTGGAAAAAAGCAGCCCAGATCTTGACAGCTTCTGTGCTGGCGCTGTCCATGACTATGACGTCTTTTGGCTTTTATCAGGAGCCTCAGAGCAAAAAAGGCCTTCTGATTTCAGGCCAGGACCGGGAACATTTAAAGGACATTACTGACTTAGGGTGCAAGCAGGTTGTCTGCAACCTGGCTTCCTACCAGAATGTCAACAGCTTTGATCCCCTGGCCCAGAAGTGCCGGTCCGAAGGAATTACCATGACCATGATCTTGTTAAATGGTTTCGGAGCCTCTGACCCCAATCTGCTCCCTGTCAGCAGTCCCGTAGAGGGTGTGGGCAATTACGCGTTTAATACCACCACGGAAGCCGGGGAAGCGGCGGTCCGCTCCTACGCGAGAAAAGTGGCCAGTCACTATGCGTCCACTGTGTCCAACTGGGTCATCGGCAATGAGGTCAATGACGCCATTGCCTGGGATTACAGCGGGGTAATGGATATGGACGAGCACGCGGTTCAGTACGCCAAGGCGTTCCGCGTTTTCTATGAGGAGATCAAGAAAGCCAACTCTGAGGCCAGAGTGTTTATCCCCTTTGACATGCGGTGGAACGCCAGAGGTACTGACCCGGCCTACTACACGGTGAAGGAATACCTGCCCAAGCTCAATGAGCTTTTGAAGGACACAGACTATGGCATTGCCTGGCATGCCTATCCGGTGCATTTCTTTACCAAGCCGGAATTTTTAGATGACGACGGCATTTCCTTCGATTTGGATACGCCCAATATCAACATGAAGAATATGAACATCCTGACGGATTACATGCAAAACGAGGACATGCTCTCTCCGAACGGCCAGGTCCGCCATCTGATCCTGACCGAGCAGGGCTTTACCTCTGCCTGTGAGAACGGGGAGGAGCGGCAGGCCGAGGCCATCCGCGCGGCTTATGAGATCGCGAAGGAGAATCCTTACATTGAAGGCTTCTACCTAAGCCGCCAGGTTGACGCCGCTTCCCAGGAAGCTGCGGGAGGAGCCTTCGGACTGTGGACCAGGAATCCAGACGCTGACCGGGATGAGATCCCTCTGGCCAAGAAAAAAGCCTGGAGCGTTTATCAGTCCTTACAGTAACCCTCCGGGTGAAGCGCGGAAAAAGGGAAAATAATTCCATAGTGAGGCCCGCCGCGGCCGGCGGTTCGGGAAAACCGGGATTGGCAAAATGTTGTCAGTCCTGGTTTTTTCATCATCCCCGCTCTTTTGGTATTCAATACCAGCTATTAGAAAAATATCCCGGATTTTTAGAATCCATCTTGCAATCACCCGGATATATTATATAATAGAGAACGTAGATGAAGCTTTTAACTTTAATACTACAGAAAGGCGGATTTCACACATGAAACAAGTAATTTATCTGGACAACGCGGCCACCACCAGGACGCGTCCAGAGGTGGTGGAGGCCATGGTTCCCTATTTTTCAGAGCATTATGGCAACCCCTCCTCTGTATATGAGTTCTCCACGCCCAGCAAGCAGGTTATTGCCAAAACAAGGGAGATCATAGGCAAGAGCCTGGGAGCCAGGCCAAATGAGATCTACTTCACGGCAGGCGGCACTGAGTCTGACAACTGGGCTATCAAGGCCGTGGCGGAGGCTTATGAGACAAAAGGGAGACACATTATTACCAGCAAGATTGAGCACCACGCAGTGCTTCACACCTGCGAGTATCTGGAAAAGAAACGGGGCTTTGAGGTCACCTATCTGGATGTGGATGAAAACGGGACCGTGAAGATCGAGGAATTGAAAAAGGCCATCCGGCCTGACACCATCCTGATCTCCATCATGTTTGCCAACAATGAGATCGGTACCATTGAGCCTGTAAAAGAGATCGGGCAGATCGCGAAGGAACATGGAATCTTGTTTCACACCGACGCGGTCCAGGCATATGGCCATGTTCCCATCAATGTAGATGAATATCATATTGATATGCTCAGCGCCAGCGGCCACAAGTTAAACGGGCCAAAGGGCATCGGTTTTTTATATATCCGCACAGGACTTAAGCTTCGCTCCTTTGTCCACGGAGGAGCTCAGGAGAGAAAGCGGAGGGGCGGCACGGAAAATGTCCCCGGGATCGCGGGACTTGGAAAGGCTGTGGAGATGGCCATGGACACCATGGAGAAGAGGTCCCATAAAGAGAGAGAGCTGCGGGACTATCTGATCGAGAGAGTTATGGCAGAGGTGTCCTTTGTCAGGCTCAACGGTCATAAGTCAAACCGTCTCAGCAACAACGCCAATTTTGCCTTCCAGTTTGTGGAGGGAGAGTCCCTGCTGATTATGCTGGACATGAACGGGATCTGCGGTTCCAGCGGGTCCGCGTGTACTTCCGGCTCCTTAGACCCGTCTCATGTGCTCCTGGCCATCGGCCTGCCCCATGAGATCGCCCACGGTTCTCTCAGGCTGACTCTCAATGAGGAGAACACCAGGGAGGAGATGGACTATGTGGTGGAGAAGATCAAGGAGATCGTGGATAGACTGAGGGCCATGTCCCCGCTGTATGAAGACTTTATGAAGAAATCCCAGGCATAGTTCCAGGGTTCAAGAGAAGGAGAAATTGATAGATGTATACAGAAAAAGTAATGGACCATTTTCAAAATCCCAGGAATGTAGGGGAGATTGAAAATGCCAGCGGTACCGGAACAGTAGGAAACGCCAAGTGCGGCGATATCATGAGGATCTACCTGGATATTGATGAAAACCAGGTAATCCGCGACGTAAAGTTCAAGACCTTCGGCTGCGGCGCTGCCGTGGCCACCAGCAGTATGGCCACAGAGATGGTAAAGGGAAAGACGGTCCAGGAGGCCATGGAAGTGACCAACAAGGCAGTGATGGAGGCACTGGACGGACTTCCGCCGGTGAAGGTTCACTGCTCCCTTCTGGCAGAGGAGGCCATCCACGCCGCGCTCTGGGATTACGCGGAGAAGAACGGCATTGTGATCGAAGGCTTGGAGAAGCCCAAGTCTGATATCAGTGAACACGATGAGGATGAGGAATATTGAAAGAAATGATACAGAATCACACAGCTGCTCCCGGACAGGGGGGCAGCTCCCCAAAAGTGGTGGTGGGCATGTCCGGGGGAGTGGATTCCTCTGTGGCAGCCTACCTTTTGAGAGAACAGGGATATGATGTGACAGGGGTTACCATGCAGGTCTGGCAGGACGGGGAACAGGCGTCCCGGGAAGAGGATGGGAATTGCTGCGGGTTAAAGGCCGTGGAGGATGCCAGGAGGGTGGCGTGGGACTTGAAGATCCCTTACTATGTCATGAATTTCCGGCAGGAATTCAAAGATCATGTTATCGACTATTTTATAGAGGAATACGTTCAGGGAAGAACCCCGAATCCCTGTATTGCCTGCAACCGCCATGTGAAATGGGAGGCTCTCTTAAAGAGGAGCATGGACATTGGCGCCGACTATATTGCCACAGGCCACTACGCCCAGATCTACAGGCTTCCAAATGGCAGGTATACCTTAAAAAAATCCGTTACTTCAGCCAAGGACCAGACCTATGCCCTGTACAGCCTGACCCAGTATCAGCTGTCACATACCCTTATGCCTGTGGGACAGTACAGCAAGGAGGAGATCCGGAACTTAGCGGAGAAGATCGGGCTCAAGGTAGCCGGCAAGCCGGACAGCCAGGAGATCTGCTTTATCCCGGACAATGACTATGCCGGGTTTATCAGCGAAAACACATCAAGGCAGCTGCCGGAGGGCAATTTTGTGGACAGGGAAGGCCGGGTCCTGGGAAGACACCGGGGAATCACCCATTACACGGTGGGCCAGAGAAAAGGCCTTGGACTTTCCATGGGAAGGCCGGTGTTTGTGGTGGAGATCCGCCCGGATACCAATGAGGTGGTCATCGGGGAGAATGATGATGTGTTTTCGGATTTTCTGGTATGCGGAGGGCTTAACTGGATGGCAGTTGACGGGCTGGGGGGACATGAGATGGAAGTGACCGCAAAGATCCGCTACAGCCACAGAGGAGCGAAATGCGTTATCAGGGAAGTGGGAGAGGACTTGGTAGAGTGCTGCTTTGAAGAACCCCAGCGGGCCATCACGCCTGGACAGGCAGTAGTGTTTTATGACGGAGATTATGTAGTGGGCGGAGGAGTAATCCAATGAAGAGATTCTATGTGAAAAAAAACATAAAAATTTTTCTGGGGCTTATGGCTGTCATGGTCCTGGCAGCTGGCTGCCAGAAAAACAGCCGGGATGGGGCGGAGGAGTCGTCGGCCGTTTTACAGGAGAGCCAAAAGCAGATCCGCATTGACACAGAGGATGGACAAGGCGCTGGTCAGAGCCAGGAGGCTGCCCGGACCAGCAGCCGGGAGTCTGTGCTGGTGGGGGAGACAGCCCCTGCCATGGAGTCAAGAGATGAGACGGTCTATGTGACAGGAAGCGATGTGAATCTCAGGGCAGGAGCGGACACCTCCTCCCAGGTTGTGGCGGTGCTCCAGAAAGGGGCAAAGCTGCGCCGGACCGGCTACCACGATTCCTGGAGCCAGGTAGAATATAACGGGATGACCTGTTATATTGCCAGCAGATACTTAACCGCCACGGAGACAAAACCAGAAACCACAGAGGCACCGGCCCAGGCAGGAGCCGCCGGGGAGACCAGCGGAGGAAGCGCTGTCCCGTTGGACCCATCCTGGAAGTACGCGGAATTTTCAAAGATCAGTTCCGGCACCGCGACCCTGTATCAGGCTTCTGAGGGAAGCCGACGGGGCATCGTGGTCTGTGTCAACGCGGGCCACGGCACAAGCGGCGGTTCCAGCGTCAAGACCCTGTGCCATCCCGACGGGACCCCCAAGGTCACCGGAGGAACCACCAGCGCGGGAGCCACATCCGCGGTAGCCGTGTCCTCGGGCATGACATTTTCCGACGGAACGCCGGAGGCAAAGGTAACCCTTGCCATGGCAAAGAAGCTGAAGGAAAAGCTTCTGGCGGCAGGTTATGACGTGCTGATGATCCGGGAGAGCGACGACGTGCAGCTGGACAACATCGCCCGGACCGTGATCGCCAACAATGCCGCTGACTGTCACGTCGCTCTCCACTGGGATTCCACGGCCAGTGACAAGGGTGCCTTTTACATGAGCGTGCCCAATGTGACCTCCTACCGGAACATGGAGCCGGTAAAATCCAACTGGGAGAAACACAACGCCCTGGGAGAGAGCCTGGTGGCAGGCCTTAGGGAGGCTGGGGTGAAGATCTTTTCCGGCGGTTCCATGGAGATGGATCTGACCCAGACCTCCTACTCCACGGTTCCTTCCATTGATATCGAACTGGGAGATAAGGCCTCCGATCACTCCGACTCATCCCTGAACAGGCTGGCAGACGGGCTTCTGGCAGGACTTAACCGGTATTTTGGTGGGTAAATAAAAAAATTGTATTTAGATACTGTTCAAAAACCATTTTATCGTGTATAATGTAGTGTGCTGACATCAAGTTCCGCGATGTCAGCACACAGAACTCTGGCATCTGAGACAGCCGGAAAGAAACGGTCAGACAGGGAGACGTAGCGAAGCGGCCGTAACGCGGCGCACTCGAAATGCGTTTGTCGGTTCACCCCGGCACGAGGGTTCGAATCCCTCCGTCTCCGCTTTTGGAAAATCCCCGCAAACACCTGATTTATCCGCTTGGAATCGGTGGTTGCGGGGATTTTTGATATTATATTAGTAATGATATTTTCATGCCATCAATGCTATTCACGCATTGAGTGGAAAGGCTTATAAACACCACAAAGCCGTAATCAGAAATTGCGTGTCAGATTTTTTCCAGGTCAGACGACATGGTGGGAGAGGTCCAAGCAGATATGGTCAACGGCGTCACGGAAAAAAGAATGAATGGTTGGATATGAAATAAAAAATACATCTTTAGATTAAATGTGGAAAATCGCCCACAAATTCAAGGGTCCCTCTCGCCACTTCTTAAAATACAATCAGCAGCGAGAGGGACCGCGCGTTTTTGGAGATATGTCAACTCTTCTTCCCCTATGGGAATCGAACCATATTCCTTAACGAAAGGGCATTGCTGGGTAATGGTCACCGTGTTTTCCCGGCCTTTTCTTCATAATCGGCCGGAGACAGCCCGTGGTTGGTCCCATAAGTATCGTAAACAGCCTCAAAGGTACCGCCGGGAGCCAGAGCGATAAAGCACCGGTCTTCTCCCCATGTGCCGTAAAGCTTCATGATGGATTCCATCTGTTCCCTGGGGACAGCCACGCAGCCGGAGGAGGAGACCCAGTAGTCCCCCTCGCAGTGGAGGAACAGGGCAGACCCCTGTCCGGGGATGGCTTCCGGGTTAAACCCCATGTCCAGCACATAGTCATAATAGTCAAGATACTGCTGGGTACCTACCCGTTCACCTGACAGATGAGAATCCTTTACCAGGCGGTTGGAGTCATCTGTCCATACATAGGAGTCATCTACCTGCACATAGTCTTTTGGAAATCCCTTCTGTGCCGCGGCCTGGCCAAAAGGGGTGTTCAGCTTGAATACGCCTATAGGTGTGGTCTTATCCCCCACAACCCGGCGGCTGTTCATGCCGTTTGCTCCCAGGCGGCCAGCTACCGCGAGCCGTTGCTGCCAGCCGTGGTCATCTTTTTCATAGACGTACACATCACAGCCGGAGCCTTCGGTGCCTTCCACTACCACCAAAACCCTGGCCCCGTCAGGAAGCGCGAACCGGTTGACATCAAAGGTCAGCACAGGAAGGGTCAGGGCCGCCTGTTCCTGATATGCCAGATAATCCGGATTCTCCCGCCGGATTGTTTCCCTCACCGAGCGTTCATTGTCAGCCTGTCCGGCCTCCTCAAGGGCCTGGCCGGGACCATAAGAAGAGGTCCCCGCCAGAACCTGACAGGGGAGACACAGGGACAGTGCCAGAGATACGACCGCTGCCGACCTGACAGCGGAAAATAAATGAGTCATAAAAAAATCCTTTCTTAAACGGAAATGTCGATGGACATTTCTCCTATGCCGGATAAGTCGACACCGCCAGCCCCCATCAGATCTCCGCCCATGCCGGTCAGACCGGAGATATCCGGAGTAGAGCCCGCGGACAGAGCGTCGGACATGGAGGACATGAGCTCACTGTTGCTTTCCTTCTGATCCTCCGACAATTCCCGGAGGGCATAACGGCGCTCTTCTCTGCGGCGTTTCTTGCGATGGGCTTTTAACTCCTCAGCGATCTGCTTTGCCTTCTCTTTCTCCTCATTCTTGAGAGCCTTCTCCCTCTGTTCTTCCATCCGCTGTTCCTTGCTTAAGTGTTTTAACTTCTTCTGAATCCGTTTGATCAGTTTTTCCATGCGCTTGATCTGCCGCGCGTACTTTTTGGCATCCTTGCCTTCGCTGGCCACAGCGCACATCTTTAACTGGGTTATGGCCCGCATGGCTTTGGACATGACCTGCTGGACATCTAAAGTAGTCTCCGCGCGGGACAGCATGGCTGCCAGCTCGCCCACGGAATTGTCAGGGCCGGAGGCCTTCATCTTAAAACCGGAACCAGGCTGATTGGAATCTGAGTTAAGGCCCATGACGGAAGAAGAGGACCTCTCGAGAAGATCGATGTCAGCGGCGCTCGGAACACTCTGAGAGCCGCTGTCGGAAAGCTCCGGTCTTTTGCCGGGACTGTAGGTCTGATATATGGCATTGGCGGACGACTGCCAGTTTGTTGCGGTTACATTCATAAAATGGCCTCCTTTTCACGATTATTTTTATACCCAAAACCCCTTAAAAGTCCATACAGCCACCTTAGAACCTCCCTGTCCTGTCTGTGGGGGAAGCCGCGTGAACTTTTATAATATATCGGCTGAAACAGTGAAAAAAAAACCTTTTTGTGCCAGAAATGTGAAAGTTGCTGACCAGTCATGGGCTGGTACCGTGATGGGAGGCAAATTTTCCCTTTTCAAATAGTGGAAAACCTAGTATAATAGACTCCATAGTTATTATTGTGAAGGGAGAAGAGAAGACATGCTGCACAAGACATTAAAACCATTTCCCAAGGATTTTCTTTGGGGAGCAAGTACATCCGCTTATCAGGTAGAGGGGGCGAATCTGGAAGACGGAAAAGGGCCATCCTGCCAGGATGTGAAAAAAGTGCCGGAGGGGACTTCCGATTTGACAGTATGCGCGGATCAGTATCACAGATACAAAGAGGATATCGCTCTCATGGCTGAGATGGGATTCAAGACTTACCGTTTCTCCATCGCCTGGTCCAGGATCCTTCCCGAGGGGACAGGAGAAGTGAACCCCAAGGGTATTGAGTACTATAATAATGTGATCAACGAGTGTTTAAAATATGGCATTGAGCCGCTGGTAACCATGTTCCACTTTGACATGCCCGCCGCTCTGGACAAGCGGGGTTCCTGGTCCAACAGGGAGTCTGTTGACTGGTTTTTGAACTTTGCCAAAGTTATGTTCGAGAATTTCGGTGACCGCGTAAAATATTGGCTCACCATCAATGAGCAGAACATGCTGACCCTGGTGGGACCGGTGATCGGCACCCTGACAATCCCGGAAGGCTGTACCAATGTGCTGAAAGAGACCTATCAGCAAAACCACCACATGCTGGTGGCACAGGCCAAGGCCATGGCGCTGTGCCATGAGATGCTGCCAAATGCCAAGATCGGTCCTGCCCCCAACATTTCCCTGGTATACCCGGCAAGCTGCAAGCCAGAGGATACTTTAGCCGCTCAGAATTACAACGCTATCCGCAACTGGCTGTATCTGGATATGGCTGTTTACGGCGTGTACAATAATATCGTGTGGTCCTATTTGGAAGAACATGACGCCGTGCCGGAATTTGCTCCCGGAGACGCGGAGGCATTGAAGAGCGGGCATCCGGACTTTATCGGATTTAACTACTATAATACAGCTACCGTGGAGGCCAGCGATGGGACAGAGGCCATAGATCCCGGAGCGGATCAGCAGACTGCCAGAGGGGAGGCTGGATTCTACAAAGGTTTCCGCAACCCCCATCTGCCCACCACAGAATTTGGCTGGGAGATTGATCCCATGGGATTCCGGGCAACGATCCGGGAGATGTATTCCAGGTACCGTCTGCCCATGATTGTGACCGAGAACGGTCTTGGCGCTTACGATAAGCTGACCGAGGGCGGCAAGGTCCATGATCCATACAGGATCGAGTATCTGCGCAAGCACATTGAGCAGGTTCGTCTGGCCATCTCTGACGGTTGCGAGATGATGGGCTACTGTCCATGGTCTGCTGTTGACCTGATCTCCACCCATGAAGGCATGGTAAAACGCTATGGTTTCATCTATGTGGACCGGGAAGAGTTTGACTTAAAGACTCTGGACCGCTACCGCAAGGATTCCTTCTACTGGTATAAGAAAGTGATCGAGACCAATGGAGAGGATCTGGACTGAATAACTGCTGATTCAAAGTAAAGAGCACAGGGGCTTTCAGGCAACAGCCTGCCGCCTCTGTGTTTTTTTGCGCGCGCGGGGCGGGCAGGGGGAAAGACCTTCCTTGCTGGATCTCTATAATCTTTTGCCTATAAAAGCCATAAGTAACATTATATTTGTAAAAACGCCAAAAAACGGGATATAATAGATGACAGCACAGGAAAGAAAGGCGGAGGCGGATGGGAAAAGGATGTGCGGGAAATAAAAGTAATGGTTGGAAATTCACAAAAAGAGAGCGGAAATTTTTGCTGCTGTGGGGGATGCCCCTGTATTTTATGGCGGCGGGATTTTTACTTCAGCCGCTTTCCGGTATTGGGGCAGGTCTTATAAGGATCATGGAGGAGCCGGATTTCCTGATTACTGATTATGTGGTCATAGGAGGCATAGGCGCTGCCCTGGTAAATGCCAGTCTTCTGGCCTTGCTGTGCGTTGGAATCGTCTATGGTCTGGGGATGGAAATAAGCGGCCACACCATCACGTCTGTCTTTTTGATGTTCGGCTTCTCTCTGTTCGGGAAAAATCTGTTAAATATCTGGAGTATTTTGACAGGAGTCTGTCTCTATGCCAGGTATCACAAAACCTCCGTGAAAAGATATATTTATGTGGGCTTTTATGGAACAAGCCTGTCCCCTCTCATCACTCAGGTCATGCGGACCGAACACTTTGGACCGGGGCTGGGACTGGCGCTAAGCTGTGTTCTTGGGATTGTTATGGGTTTTGTGCTTCCGCCTCTGGCCACACACACGAGTTATTTTCATAAAGGGTATTCTCTCTATAATGTTGGTTTCGCGGGCGGAATCATCGCCACGGTTGTGGTCTCTGTTATGAAATCCTTTGGGCTGGAGGTACAGTCCAGGCTGGTGTGGCACACAGGGAGCAATGGCACCTTTGCTCTTCTTTTGCTGATTCTGTTTGGGGGAATGGCCGGGGTGCCGGTGGCGGCTAACTGGCTGTCTGAAAAAAAAGAAGGCAGCACAGCGGGAAGAGGGAGCGTGTTCAGAGCTTATAAGAGGATTCTAAAGACCAGCGGAGTGTCGGGACCTGATTTTATAGAAGAAGCGGGGATTCCCGCCACTGTGCTGAATATGGGAATCAACGGACTGTTTGCCACCTTGTTTGTCATAGCTGTGGGAGGAGACCTAAACGGACCTGTCGTGGGCGGGATCATGACCATAGTGGGATTTAGCGCGACCGGGAAACACATTCGCAATATAATGCCAGTTATGGCGGGAGTCTATATAGCGGGACTTACAAAGTCCTGGGAGATCACGGACCCGTCTGCCATGCTGGCGCTGCTGTTTTCCACCACCCTGGCCCCTGTGGCGGGAGAATTCGGCCCATTGGCGGGAATGCTGGCCGGGTATCTCCACTCGTCTGTGGCTCTGAATGTGGGAATCGTGTATAGCGGGATGAACCTGTATAATAATGGGTTTGCCGGAGGAATCGTGGCCATGTTCCTGGTGCCTGTAATCCTATCTGTCCGTGACCGCCGGGCCAGGGCAAGAGGAGGACTGTCGCTATAAAAAAGGGGATCAGAAAAAAATGTAAAAAAATGAAAAAAGTTGTTGACAGGAAGTGGGAAGTCTGCT